>CAJCIY010000305.1 GCA_903970495.1 Candidatus Melainabacteria bacterium
CCAGCTTCTTGGCGTTGTCCCACGCGCCACCGGAGTTGGACAGGAACACCGCCATCAGCACGCCGCTGGCGATGGCGCCGGCCAGGAAACCGCCGAGGGCCTCGTACCCGAGGAAGAAGCCGGTCGCGATCGGGGCCATGACCGCCAGCAGACCGGGCGTCGCGAGCTCACGCAGCGAGTCGCGGGTGCAGATGTCGACCACGGCCGCGTAGTTGGGGCGGACCGAGAAGTCCATGATCCCGGGCTCGTCGCGGAACTGCTTGCGCACCTCGGTGACGACGCGGGCGGCAGCCCGAGCGACGGCGTTGATCGCGAGGCCGGAGAAGAAGAACACGACGGCCGCGCCGATGATCAGGCCGAACAGCACGTTGGGGTCGTTGACCTTGAGCGCGAAGGCGCCGAGGCCGCCGAGGACGCCCTCGCCCACCTTGGCCTGCTCGGTCTGGACCGCTTCCCCGTACGAACCGAACAGCGCGGTCGCCGCGAGGACGGCCGTCGCGATCGCGATGCCCTTGGTGATCGCCTTGGTGGTGTTGCCGACCGCGTCGAGCTCGGTCAGCACGGCGGCGCCGGCCTCGTCGATCTCGCCGGACATCTCGGCGATGCCCTGGGCGTTGTCGGAGATCGGGCCGAAGGTGTCCATCGAGACGATCACGCCGACGGTCGTCAGCAGGCCGGTGCCGGCGAGCGCGACGTAGAACAGCGCGAGCAGCACCGAGCCGTGACCGAGCAGGAACGCGCCGTAGACGGCGCCGCCGATGAGCAGCGCCGAGTAGACGGCCGACTCGAGGCCAACCGAGATGCCCCCGAGGATGACGGTCGCCGCGCCGGTGGTCGAGGCCTCCCCGATGTCCTTGACCGGGCGGCGGTTGGTCTCGGTGAAGTACCCGGTCAGCAGCTGGATGGCGGCGGCCAGCACGATGCCGACGACGACGGCGATCCAGGAGTAGAGCGCCGGGCTGCCGGAGCGGCTGGCGACCGACGGGTCGGCGCCGAAGCTGCCGAAGTGCGAGGGCAGGAAGACGAAGCACACGGCGGCGGCGAGGCCGGCGGCGACGACCGCCGAGATGAAGAAGCCGCGGTTGATCGCCGCGATGGCGTTGCGGTCGGACGAGCGCGAGCGGACCGAGAGGATGCCGATGACGGCGGTGACGACGCCGACCGCGGGGATGAGCAGCGGGAGCACGAGGCCCTTCCCGCCGAACGCCTGCTGGCCGAGGATCAGCGACGCGACCAGCGTGACCGCGTACGACTCGAAGAGGTCCGCGGCCATGCCGGCGCAGTCGCCGACGTTGTCGCCGACGTTGTCGGCGATCGTCGCAGCGTTCCGCGGGTCGTCCTCGGGGATGCCCTGCTCGACCTTGCCGACGAGGTCGGCGCCGACGTCGGCGGCCTTGGTGAAGATGCCGCCGCCGACCCGCATGAACATCGCGAGCAGCGCGCCGCCGAAGCCGAAGCCCTCGAGCACCTCGGGGGCGTGGTTGTTGTAGACGACCGTGACGATCGCGGCGCCGAGCAGGCCGAGGCCGATGGTGAACATGCCCACGACGCCGCCGGAGCGGAAGGCGATCTTGACGGCGGGCTTGGTGCCGGAGTTCTGCGCGGCCGCGGCGACGCGGAGGTTGGCACGCGTCGCGAGGGTCATGCCGATGAAGCCGACCAGGGCGGAGAACACGGCGCCGACGAGGAAGAACAGGGACCGGCCGAGCTTCACCTGGAAGCCGCCGCTGGCCGGCAGCAGGAACAGCAGGCCGAAGACGGCGACCGCGAAGAACGACAGCGTGAAGAACTGCCGACGCAGGAACGCCTGCGCACCCTCCTGCACCGCCTTCGCGATGTCCTGCATGCGCGGGGTCCCGGTGCCGGAGGCCAGCACGCCGCGGGCGAAGATGCCCGCCGCGAACAGCGCGAGGATGGCGACGCCGCCCACGACGAACACCAGCGTGCGCTGGTCGCTCGTGAGAGAACCGGGGTCGAGGGCCGCGACGACGGAGGCGCGGGCAGGCATCAGAGAGCTCCCAGGTGAGACAGGTCGGGGCGTACGGCACGGTGTACGGCGAGCTGGGCCGCACGGACGCGAGGGATGTTAGTCAGCCCGGGACGCGCAGCCCGTCAGCGGGTCCAGCGCAGGCGTACGAGGGTTCCCCCGGCAGGGTGCGGGCCGACCTTCATCTCGTCTGCCATCCCGGCTACCAGCGCCAGGTCCAGCCCGACCGGCACGCCGTGCTCGGCGAGGTCGCTCTCGTCGACGTCGGGCACCTCACCGTCGACCGCCGGTACGGCGGCGGCGTCACCGACGTCGAGGACGCTGACCTCGTAGCCGCGGTCGTCCTCGGTGAAGGTCAGGCGCACCGGCGCGCGGTCCTCGCACCCGGCGTTGACGAGCACCGCGCGCGAGACCGCCTCGCCGACCGCGACGCGCACCTCGTCGAGCAGCGGCTCGGGCAGCCCGCCGCGGCGCGCGAGGGCGACCGACATCATGCGGGCGATGCGGACGAGCTCCGGTCGGGGGCTGATGTCCAGTGACGACGTGGTCACGTCGAGGTCAACGGACGCGTCAGCCGAGGCTGGCGAGCGCGTCCGCGACGCTGTTGTGGATCGGGAACACCTTGGTCAGCCCGGTGATCTTGAAGATCTTGAGGATGCGGTCCTGGGTGCACACGAGCGCGAGCGCGCCGTCGTGCGCGCGGACCCGCTTGAGCCCGCCGACCAGCACGCCGAGTCCGGTCGAGTCGAGGAACTCGACCTTCTCCATGTCGACGACCAGCTTGTAGGAGCCGGCGGTGACCAGGTCGATGATCTGCTCGCGCAGCTTCGGCGCGGTGTAGACGTCGATCTCGCCACCGACCTCGACGACCGTCGCGTCGCCTTCCGTACGCGTCGACAGGGTCAGGTCCACGAGCGGTCCTCCAGGTTGTGCGGGTGGCAGAGCTTGGGCGGCGGGTACCCGGCGCCCCGTCGATCCAACCACCCGTGACAGCGTGGTGCCCGTGGACCCGGGAGCCGCCCTGCTCACGGCCGACCCCCGGCGGGCGGCCGCGGTCACGCACGTCGAGGTGATCCCCGCCCGGGCCGGTCGCACCGCGACGTGGCCGGAGTGGACCGATCCCGTGCTGCTCTCGCGGTGGCGGGCGGGCGGCGTCGCTCTGCCGTGGACCCACCAGCGGGCGGTCGCCGACCTCGCGTACGCCGGCCGGCACGTCGTCGTCGCGACGGGGACGGCGTCGGGCAAGTCGCTCGCCTACCAGCTGCCGGTGCTCTCCGGGCTGCTTGCCGACCCGCGCGCCCGGGCGGTCTACCTCGCGCCGACGAAGGCGCTCGCGACCGACCAGCTCCGGGCGCTGCGGGCGCTGACGCTCACCGGCGTCCGCGCGGCCACCTTCGACGGGGACACCCCACGCGAGGAGCGGGACTGGGTGCGCTCCCACGCGACGTACGTGCTGACCAACCCGGACATGCTGCACCGCTCGCTGCTGCCGCGGCACCAGCAGTGGCGGACGTTCCTGCGCGGGCTGCGCTACGTCGTGGTCGACGAGTGCCACGTGTACCGCGGCGTGTTCGGCGCGGGGGTCTCCGCGGTGCTGCGGCGGCTGCGGCGGGTCTGCGCCCGGTACGGCGCGTACCCCACCTTCCTGCTCGCGTCGGCGACGGTCGCCGAGCCCGCGCT
>CAJCIY010000306.1 GCA_903970495.1 Candidatus Melainabacteria bacterium
GGCGGGCGAGGTGGGCGCGGAACTCCTGCGCCGGCCAGTCCGGACCTACCTTTCCGACGACCACCACGACGATCGCCAGCAGCAGCGTGAACAGCCACGGTGAGCGCAGCAGCCGCCGGACCGGCAGCCGGCGGGACGGCAACGGCCCGACCGCGTACGGCGACGCGGTCATCGAGCTCCTCGGGTGCGTGACAGGGTGGCGGCTGGGGTGGGGGGCTGGGGTCGGGGCGCGGCCGGTCCCGGGATGGTCCGGGACGGTCTGTACCGACGTACCGACCCGCGCGAGCATACGGGAACGACACACCGGCGCGCCGCAGGGCGATCACTCTGCAAGCACCCCGCGATCACGCCCGAACTGACCCGTACGGCCCAGTCGGTGACGTCCGCTCAGGTGAGCGATGTCTGCTGTGTCCGGGTACAGCCTGTCGAGTGGGCCCCGGTCCGCACCTTTTGTTGTTAGCGTCCGACCTGTTCGAGGTCCGCCGTCTGAGCGGGCCACCAACCATCACTGGGGGTTTTCCTATGGCGAACGTCAACGTTACCTACGAGCAGATGAGCTCGGCCGCGAACCGTCTCACCAACGGCCAGACCGAGATCGAGTCCCAGCTGTCGTCGCTGCAGAACGAGGTCAAGCAGCTGGTCGGCAGCGGCTACGTCACGGACTCCTCGAGCAAGCAGTTCGAGATCTCCTACGACGAGTTCAACAAGGGTGCGACCCAGATGATCGAGGGCCTCACCGGTATGTCGAAGTACCTCACGACCGCGGCGTCGACGTTCCAGGACGCCGACTCCAAGCTGGCCAGCGCGCTCAAGTAGCCAGCGCCAGCTCCGCTCGACTCGAAGCCCCCGTCCGGTACGCCGGACGGGGGCTTCGTCGTCTCCGGGAACGTGCTCGCGGCGTGCCGGGGCCGGCGCGGGTCGTGCGGCTAGTGGAACGGGATGGCGACGAGCGAGAGCCCACCGTCGCCGAGGTGCAGGATCCCGCGGCCCGGGCTGATCGGGCCGCCGATGATGCTGCGCGGCAGGCGTACGCCCAGCAGGTCGCCGTCCGCGCTGCTCTGCGGCGAGAGCAGCAGCCCCTGCCGGCTCTTCTTGGCCTCGACCTGCCAGCCGGAGAGGCCGGCGCACAGCCCGTCGGCGTTGCCGCCGAGCACCAGGCCGCGCTGCGGTGCCAGGCCCTTGAGGATCGTCCGGAACTGCTCGCCGCCCGGGGTGTCGCGCAGCGTCTCGCCGTCGTCGATCACGATCGCGAGCGGCAGCTCGCCGGCGCTGTCGAGCAGCTCCTGCCAGCCGGCTTCGGGGTGCTGGGCATCGGTGACCACCTCGACGACGCCCTCGGTGCCGGCGAGGTCCCGCAGCGGCGAGGGGCGCGGTGCGAACACCGCGACCCTGCTCCCGCTGCGGACGAGCGACTGCGCGATCGCCACCAGCGCCGTGGACCGGCCGCTGCGCCCGGGCCCGGCGAGCACGAACCCGGGGTTCGACCCGAGGTCGGCGCCGAACGCGGTGAGCTCGTCGCCGCCGATGCCGACCATCGCGTACAGCGGGCTGGTCCGCTCCTCCGGCAGGCGCAGCTCCCAGGCCTCGTCGAAGGAGATGCGCGCCGGCAGCACGTCGACGCGGAACGGCCGGCGCGACCGGGGCACGTCGACATCGCGGGCGGCCGTCTTGGCCGCCGTCTCGGCGATCGCGGCCGCCTGACCCTGACCGGACGGGTCGTCGGACAGCAGCGCGACCTGCAGCTCGATCGCGGTCTCGGCGCGGAACGCCCGCCCGGCCTGGATCTCGTCGGGCAGCTGCCGCTGGTTGAGGCCCACCATCGTGTAGTCGCCGCGGTCGGCGAGCCGGAAGGCGATCTTGCTCTCGGTCAGTGAGGAGATCCGGCCGGAGGCCAGCGAGCGGTCGCCGGCCAGGACGGCGTGCACGCCGGCGGACGCCCCCTCGCGCAGGATGCTGAGCACGATGTCGGTGAGCCGGCCGTTGTCGAGCTCGCCGAGGGTCGCGATGAAGCCCTCCCACCGGTCGAGCAGCAGCACGAGGTGCGGCAGCCGGTCCTCCGGCGCCGCCGCCCGCCGCTGCTCGGAGATGTCCGCGTACCCGCTGTCGGCCAGCAGCCCCTGCCGCCGCTCCAGCTCACCCGCGAGCCGCGAGAGCAGCCGGCTGACCCGCTCGGTCTGCGTACGCGACACGATCGCGCCGCAGTGCGGCAGCTCCGCCAGCGGCAGCAGCGCGCCGTTGCCGCAGTCGATCCCGAACAGGTGCAGGTCGCTGCACGAGGCGGCGAGCGCCGCGGAGACCGCGATGGTGCGGAGGACCTGCGACCGACCCGAGCGCGGTGCACCGACCGCGAGCAGGTGCCCGTCCGTACGCAGGTCCAGCACCGCCGGGCGCTGCACCTGGACCGCGGGGAGGTCCTCGAGGCCGTAGACGATCGGGGCGAGCACCCCGCCGTCGGCGGGTTCGGTCGGGACGGACGCGAGCAGCAGGTCGTCGGGGAGGGCGGGCAACCACGGTGTGCGCTGGTGCGCCATCCCCTCGGCATCGGCCGCGGCGCGGATCGCGGCGACCACGACCGACAGGTCGGTGACCTCGACGTCGTCGGCGACCTTCGCGACCGGCTGCTGCGGGGCGGCGTACCCGAGCTGGCCCCAGCCGAGCTCGGCGACGTAGGGCGGCACCACGTGCGTCGACCTCGTCCCGGGGCGACGCCCCCCGACGCGCCCGGCCTGGAACGGCAGCAGCGCCCCGGCGCCGAGCCGGGCGTACCCGCGACCGGGGGCCGACTTCGGGAGCCGGGCGGCGTCGGGCGCCTCGAGGACGTCGACGGAGTCGGCCGCGTCGGTGACCCGCAGCGAGATCCGGAGGTTGGTGTTCGCCCGGATCTCGGCCGAGACCACGCCGCTCGGCCGCTGCGTCGCGAGCAGGAGGTGGATGCCGAGCGAACGGCCCCGCTGCGCGATGTTGACCAGGCCGGTGACGAAGTCGGGCAGCTCGCGGGCCATCGAGGCGAACTCGTCGATGACGATGAGCAGCCGCGGCATCGGCGGCATCCCGGGCGTACGCGCCGCCAGGTCGTCGTAGTCCTCGAGGTCCTTCACGCCGAACTGCGCCAGCTGGTGCTCGCGCCGCTTGAGCTCGGCGCCGAGCGAGGTGAGCGCGCGCTCGACGAGGTGGGCGTCGAGGTCGGTGACCATGCCGACGGTGTGCGGCAGCACCACGCAGTCCTTGAACGCCGAGCCGCCCTTGTAGTCGACGAGCACGAAGTTCATCGAGTCGGGCCGGTTCGCCAGCGCGAGCGACGCGACGATCGACTGCAGCAGCTCGGACTTGCCCGACCCCGTCGTCCCGGCGATCAGGCCGTGCGGACCGTCGGTGCGCAGGTCGAGGGTGAAGGTGCCGTCGTTGCCGATACCGAGCGGCATCCGCGTGGTCTTGCCGTTCAGCTGCCAGTGCGCGCGAACCGCGTCCTCGGTCGGTGGCTCCATGCCGACGACGTCGAGCAGTCGCGCGCTGTCCGGCAGCGTGGTCTCGTCCTCGTCGTGGCTCACGTCGCGGATCGCGGCGATCGCCCGGGCGACGGTCGTCGCGTACGTCGTCGACACCTGCTCGCCGAGCACGCCGTGCAGCGTGTCGAACAGCGAGCGCTTCACCACCAGGTGCGCCGGATCCTCCTCGGTCAGGACCAGCGACGCGGAGCACTCCTCGGGCAGCAGCCGCTCGGCGGTCTCGAGGCAGATCGCGAAGATCCCGAAGCTCGGCCCGTCCTGCAGCAGCTGCGCCAGACCGGGTACGGACCGCAGCCCCCGCGCGCCGTCGACGACGAGCAGGTGCGCCGGGAAGTGCATCCGGTCGAGGCGCTGGCCGCGCGCCATGTCGCGGCGGATCTTCAGCAGCGCGACGAGCTCGTTGACGCGGCCGGTCACGGTCTCGGCGTCGTTGCCGACGCTGGCGACCGGCCCGTCGATGTCGCCGAACCGGGCGTGCGGCAGCCAGCGGAACCACTCCCACGAGCGCTCCGTCTTCGGGGCCAGCAGCGTCATCGACAGGTCGCGCGGCGCCTGCAGCACGCCGAGCTGCAGCACCAGCCAGCGGGCGACGCCGTGGACGTCGGCACTCGGGCCGGCGACGCCGAGCACGCCGGCGTCGCGGAGCGAGAGCGTCGCGGGGACGGCGTACACGGTCCGGTGCTCGGCGGTCTTCTCGCTGCCGATGCTGCCCTCGTAGACCTCGAGGCGCGAGGGCTGGTCGGCCGTGCCCACCCGCAGCGTGAGGCTGTCGTCGTCGTGACGGCGCCGCTCCCACAGCCGCCGGCTCGGCAGCGTCGCGGTGAGCAGCAGCTGCACCGCGTCGGGGGACTCCACCCGGCGGCGCTCGGTCTCGGCCAGCAGCCCGGCGCGCAGGTCCTCGTGCGACTTCGCGAGCTGCTCGACGTAGTCGGCCCGCTCCTGCTTGGCGGTCTGCGCGGACGTGCGCCGGTCCGAGAGGTAGTTGCTGCCGAGCATGACCGGCGACATCAGGCCGAACAGCAGGTAGAGCGGACTCTTGAGCACCGCGTACATGACGCCGGCGAAGGCGAGCGGCGCGAGCATGCCGATGACGGGGAACTTCCGGGGCGTACGCCCGAGCGGCTCGCGCGGCAGCAGCACCTTCACCGCGCGCCGGGAGGGCAGCATCCGCGGCGGCCGGTTGAAGTCGACGGCGCCGTTCTGACCGGGTTCGAGCTCGGCGTCCGCCGGCGCCGCCGGGCAGATCGCGAGCTGGGTGTCGCCGATGCCGATCACCTGGCCCGGTACGACGGGGACCGGCGGCAGGCCCTCGGTGCCGTCGACCGGCACCGGCTGGCCGTCGAGCGTGGTGCCGTTCGCCGAGCCGAGGTCGGCGAGCGTCGCGCCGGTCGCCTCGACCCGCAGCACCGCGTGCCGGCGGGAGACGCTCGTGTCGCTGAGGGCGAACGGCGCGAGCCGGCCGAGCTCGTGCACGCCGATGGGCAGGTCCAGCAGGGCGCCCGCGTCGCGGCCGCTGACGACGTGCAGCGCCCAGCCGCGCGTCGGCGGCGCGAAGACGTGGTCGCCCGGGACGAACGAGACCATCGCGCCCTCGTGCAGCGCGGTGCTGCCCACGGTGGCCGTGTCGTCCAGCGCGGCACCCTGGACGTACAGGGCGCCGCCGGTGAACCCCATGACCCGGCCGAGCTGGCCGCGCAGCGCCGCGACGGTCGCGTCCTCCTCGATGTCCAGGTACACGTCGGTGGGTCCCTGGTCGGGCATCGTCACCGTCACGGACATGCGCACCGTCAGCCTCCCGGTGAGGTGATCTCGAACGAGTCCGAGCTCGTCTGCTGCTGTCCCCCGAGTGTGAACGAGACCGTGCAGGTGTCGCCCTGCGTCGGCGTCACCGCGCGCATCACCCGGTTCTTCACGACCACGTTCGAACCGCACTCCTGGGTCAGCGGCGGGGCCAGCCCGCCGAGCGTCGCGTCGAGCTGGTTCTCGGCGGGTGCGGTGGTGGTGTAGAGCGGCGAGCCCTTGTCGGATGCGCCCGTCGTGCCGCTCGAGGTCCACACCGGGTAGACCTCGATGGGGACGTTCTGTCCGACGACCGCGTTCGTCACCTCGATGTCGAGGCTGGCGAGCCGCTGGACGGCGAAGTCGGTGCCGGTCTGGATCTGGGCGAGCGCGGCGTCGGTCGCGGCGCCCTCGGCGGTCACGTACTTCTGCAGCGCGTCCTGGTTGGCCGCCGAGGCGGGGAACGGCTCGGTGTACTGCACGGTGAGCGGCTCGTCCTTCGTGACCGTCGTGGTCGCGGTGCCGATGTCCCAGCCGCAGTCCTGCGCGTCGATGCGGGTGTCCACCGAGGCGGAGGTCTGGGAGAAGGTCGGCGTGGGGCAGCTGGCGTTCTGCAGCACCGGCGGGACCGCTTCCAGGAACGGCCCGTACAGGGTCCCGGTCTGCGTCGTCGAGTAGGTGATCGACATCGTGAACTGCCCACCCTTGAGGGTGTACGACGCGCTCCGCGCCACGCTGATGCCGCCGCCCGAGGGACCTTCCGACGCCGTCGCGGTGAGTGCCGGCGCGGCCTGCGGCCCGGGCGCCTTCGTGTGGCCGTGCCCGAACAGCAGGAAGCCGCCGGCACCGAGGCCGCCGACGACCACCACCACGAGCGCGACGAGCAGGGCCGTGCGGTGCCAGCGCTTCGTGCCGACCGCGAGCGCGGGCGCGTCGGGGACGTCGACGACCGGCCGCAGGACGCGCGGTCCCTGCAGCTGGGTCTGCGAGGCGAGCACCTCCGGCGTCGCGCTCGGCGCGAGCGCCGCGCCGGGCTGCGGCGCCGCCAGCGGCTTGGGTGGGGCCGCGAGACCGGAGAGCTCGCCCTTGATCGAGGTGGCCTGCGCGTCGCGGACACCACCACCGGTGTCGCTGCGGACGTCGACGGCGCCCGGCGCGGTCGTCGCGTCGTGCCACTGCGGCTCGGCCATCGGCGGGATCGCCGCGAGGCCGGCCAGCCGACCCGACAGCGCACGCAGCTCTGCGGCTGCCGCGCTCGCGCTCGGCCGGTCCGTCGGCGTCTTCGCGAGCAGGGTGCCGAGGACCGCGGCCAGCGCCGGCGGCAGGCCGGGGATGTCCGGGGGCGGCGTCGTCACGTGGCGGTAGGCGATCGCGTACGAGGTGCCTCCGCCGGCGAACGGTGTCCGCCCGGCCAGCAGCTCGTAGAGCAGGACGCCCGCGCCGTAGACGTCGGCCGCCGCGCTGACCCGCTCGGCGGTGAACACCTCGGGCGCGATGTACTCGGCGGTGCCGAGCACGCCCGTCATCCGGACGGTCGTCTCCTGGGCGAGGCGGGCGATCCCGAAGTCGGTGAGCCGGACGTACGGGGGCTCCGCGCGGTCGAGCAGCACGTTGTCGGGCTTCACGTCGCGGTGCAGCACGCCGCGGGTGTGGGCGGCAGCCAGCGCCTCGAGCACGTCGACCGTCATGCGTACGGCCTCCGCCGGCGGAAGAGTGCCGCGCTGCCCCAGGTGCGCGCGGAGGTCCTCGCCGTCGACGAGGTCCATGACGATGCCGAGGTCGCCGCCGTCGACCACGAGATCGCGGACCGCGACGATGTGCGGGTGCACCAGCTCGACCAGGATCGAGCGCTCCTGCACGAACCGGCCGACCAGCTGCGGGTCGCTCGTGAGCTCCTCGCGTAGCAGCTTCGCGGCGACCGCCTCCTGCGTACGCAGGTCGCGGGCGCGCCAGACCTGGCCCATCGCCCCGGAACCGAGGACGGCCTCGAGCTGGTAGCGGCTGCCGAGCGCGCGCACGGCGTGCGTCATCGCCTGGGTCGCCTCAGCCGGCCGAACCGAGGGCGAACCAGCTGAGCGCGGGCAGCGTCTGCGCGACGCCCGCTCGCTGACCGGAGCCCTGGTCGGTCGACTGGAGTGCCTCGACGCCGCTCTGGTGCAACGCGTCCGGGCCGTGCGCGAAGTCCAGCGGCGGTCCGGCCAGCCCGATGCTCGAGGGTGTCGAGGAGATGGTGCCCAGCGCGGTGAGCACCGCGGCGGGTGCGGTCCGTCGCGCGACGGCCACGGCATCGACGAGCGCCAGCACCGCGTCGTGGGCGCGGGTGTCGGCCGTCGCGGCGCCCGAGGCCGAGAAGCTGGTGGCGGTCAGCAGCGACGGCACCGCCGCGGTGTCCGCCGCGGCGAGCCGGTC
>CAJCIY010000307.1 GCA_903970495.1 Candidatus Melainabacteria bacterium
TGCACCTCGCCACCTGGCGCGGCAGCCCGGAACTGCTGGCCACCGCGTCGCTCGTGGTGTCCGAGCTGGTCACGAACGCGGTCCTGTACGGCTACGGCGCGGCCACGCTCCGACTGGTCCGCGACGCCGACGGGCTCGTGATCGAGGTCGCCGACCGCTCGGCCGTACTGCCCGCACCGCGGGTCACCCACGACGAGTCCGAGATCGGCCGCGGTCTGCACATCATCGAGGCGGTCTCGAACGGCTGGGGGGTCAGCCCCGAGCCCGGTGGCGATGGCACCGGTGGCAAGGTGGTGTGGTGCCGCCTCGCCTGGACCTGACGACCTCCCACCCGACGCTGCTCGACGGTCCGCTGGGGCTCTGGACGGGGACGCTCGACCCCCTGCCGCCGGCGCAGGTCCGCGAGGTCGTCGTTGAGCTCGACGAGCAGGGGTGGGGCGGGCTCTGGTTCGGCGAGGCATACGGCCGCGAGGCGTTCACCAACGCGGCGATGCTGCTCGGCGCCTCCAGCCGGCTGCCGGTCGCGACCGGCATCGCGAACATCTACGCCCGCGACGCGATGGCGATGGCGGGGGCGGCCAAGACGCTCGCGGCGCAGTACCCCGGTCGGTTCGTGTGCGGGATGGGCGTCAGCCACGCGCCGCTGGTCGAACGGATGCGCGGCCACGAGTACGCCGGCCCGGTGTCGACGATGCGCGCCTACCTCGATGCGATGGCCAGCGCACCGTTCGCCGCCGCCGGTCCGCAGGACGGCCCGCCGCTGGTTCTCGCAGCGCTCGGCCCGCGGATGATCGAGCTGGCCCGGGAGCGGACGGCGGGCGTGCACCCGTACCTGGTGACGCCGGAGTGGACCGCGACCACCCGTGAGCTGGCCGGACCGACCGCGGAGGTCGCGGTCATGCAGGCGGTCGTGCTCGACGACGACCCGGAGGTCTGGCGCGAGCGGGCGCACTGGTTCCTCGAGATCTACACCGGGCTGCCGAACTACCGGAACTCGTGGCTGCGCCAGGGCTTCACCGACGGCGACCTCGGCCGGGGCGGCAGCGAGGCGCTGAAGCAGGCGATGGTCGTCCGTGGCGAGGCGGCGATCGAGGCGTCGGTGCGCGCCCACCTCGACGCCGGGGCGAGTCACGTCTGCCTGCAGGTGCTCGGCCCGGATATGGCGACCGCGCCGGTCGGGGACTGGCGCCGGCTGGCGGACGTGCTGCTCTGATGGACCCCGTCGCGTTCCACGCCCGGGTGCTGGCGCACGCCGACGCCGACGGCCGGCTGCCGCGCCCGCCGGAGATCCCGACGGTGGAGATCTTCCCGTACGAGACCGGCGGGCTGCGGACCGTCCCCGTCGCGCCGCTCGTGCTGCCGGAGCCGGCGCGGCACGGTGAGGATGCCGCGAGCTGCGGTTGCGGGAACGGCCTGCCCGCGAAGGCGTTCTGGGCGGACGACGCCTGGTTCCTCAGCCCGCTGCCCGACCTCGGGCTGCCGGGCGTGATGCTCAACGCCCGGGCGCACGTCGACCTCGAGGACCTCGACGACGCCCTCGCTGCCGACCTGGGCGTGCTGACGGTGCGCATCAGCCGGGCCCTGATGGGTCTGGGCGGGATCGGCCGGGTTCACGTCTACCGCTGGGGCGACGGGTCCGCGCACCTGCACGTCTGGTTCTTCGCCCGACCCGCGGGCTTCCTGCAGCTGCGCGGGTCGTCGCTCGCGGACTGGTCGGAGCTGCTGCCGCCGATGCCGGCGGCGGAGCTCGCCGACCTGCGCGGCGCCGTCGCCCGGGAGCTCGCGACGTGGCGGGGTGAGGTGCGGCGGTGACCGGCGACTACTCGCACGGCCACCACGCCTCGGTGCTGCGATCGCACGCCTCGCGGACGGCGGCCAGCTCTGCCGCGTACCTGCTGCCGCACCTCCGCCCCGGGATGTCGCTGCTCGACGTCGGCTGCGGTCCCGGCACGATCACCGCCGACCTGGCCCGGGTCGTCGCCCCCGGCCGCGTCGTGGGCATCGAGCCGGTCGAGGCGCCGCTCGCCGCGGCCCGCACCCTCGAGGCGGACGTGACGTGGGAGGTCGCGGACGTGTACGCGCTGCCGTACGAGGACGCGAGCGTCGACGTCGTCCACGCCCACCAGGTGCTGCAGCACCTGACCGACCCGGTCGCGGCGCTGCGCGAGATGCGCCGGGTCTGCCGGCCGGGCGGGCTGGTGGCGGTCCGCGACGCCGACTACGCGAGCTTCACCTGGGCGCCGGCGGAGCCGCGGCTGGAGGGGTGGCTGGCGCTCTACCACCGGCTCGCCCGGCACAACGGGGCCGAGCCGGACGCGGGGCGCCACCTCACCACCTGGTGCGCGGCCGCCGGGCTCACCGACCTCGAGGGCGGCGCGAGCGCCTGGTCGTACGTGAGCTCCGAGGACCGGGCCACCTGGGCCGACACCTGGGCTCACCGGGTGCTCGAGAGCTCGTTCGCGACGCAGACGCTCGCCGCGGGGCTCGCGACCGAGACCGAGCTGGCGGAGCTGGCGGCGGGCTGGCGGGCGTGGGCCGCGGCTCCGGTCGGGTTCTTCGGCATGCTGCATGGCGAGGTGCTGGCCCACGTCTGAGCTCTCCCTGTCGACTGGTCCTGTGGTGGGGTCGCGTAGCCGCTGTCCGGTCGATCGGCCGCGACAGGTGAGAAGTGCGCTTCCGGGTGGTACATCGGACCAATGAGCGCCTTCTGCCGTCGGCGCTCTCGGGGGACAGCCGTACGCGGCGGGACAGGGACCAGGGGTCGCAGGTGGCCGTTCACGGGGTCGTCGAGCGCCTGACCGACCTCCCGGTCGATCCCGTCAGCGCCCGCCAGGCACGTCGCTTCGTGACCGAGGCGCTCGCCTCCTGGTCGCTCGACGCGGTGACCGACGAGGCCGTGCTGCTCACCAGCGAGGTCGTCACCAACGCGCTGCTGCACACCGGCACCGGCCAGATCCAGCTCCGCCTGGTGCTGCTGCCTGACGGCGTGCGCATCGAGATCGTCGACGACTCCCCGACCCTGCCGCGGCCGCGGCACTACAGCGCCGACGCGGGCACCGGCCGGGGACTCGCGCTGGTCGAGGCCGCATCCCGCAGCTGGGGCGCCCGGCCGACCGAGCGCGGCAAGGTCGTCTGGTTCGAGATCGCCTCGTGACGGCGACGTTCTCGGTCCAGGTCCGCGGGCTCGACCCCGCTCTCGTCGAAGAGGCGGTGGAGCACCTCGACGAGGTGTTCCGGGAGGTACGTCTGCTCTCGACCGCCGGCATGCGCGCCCATCCGGTCGCCAGCCTCGCCGAGCAGCTCCGGGCGCTGCTGGAACGGATCTACGGCTCCGGCGACGGTCGGCAGGACATGATCGACGCGCTGCGGACCGGTGACGCGGACGTCGAGCTGGTGCTGCCGGTCGGGGCGGAGCGCGACCTGGTACAGCTGGGGATCTTCCTCGACCAGCTCGACGATGCCTGCCGTGCCGGTGACCTGCTGTCGCTGCCCCGGCGCGCCGCGGTCGCCGCGGTGAACTGGTGGTCGATCTCGGAGATCCTCCGCCAGCGCCACGGGCAGCCCGCGACGAGCTTCCACGCCGTCGCCCTGCGCTGATCCGGCCACCGCCCGGGGCGGGGACCGGACCAGCGCAGCGGACTAGCGACGCTTGCGGCGGCCCGACTCCTGCGTCGGCTCCGTCTGCTTCGCTCCCGGGAACGCGGGCAGCGGGTACGTCGCGACCTCGTACTGCGCGGCCGCGAGCTGGCCGGTGGTGTCCGGCAGCGACGGCGCGGCCGCAGACGACCCGAACGAGAAGGCGCCGGTCAGGTCGCCCAGCGTCTGCCGCCGGTACGCCGAGATGTTCGGCGCCGTCACGCCGGTGACCTTCTCGAGGAACCGCAGGCAGGAGGTGTGGTCGAGCTGGCCGGAGTGGACGTAGCCGCCAGCGGTCCACGGGCTGACGATGATCGCCGGTACGCGGAAGCCCGGGCCGACCGGCAGCCCGGCGCCGACGGTCCCGCCGGGCGAGTTCTTGGTGACGAACTCGCCCGCCGTGCCGGCCGGCGGGGTGGGCGGCACGACGTGGTCGAACAGCCCGTCGTTCTCGTCGTACACGAGGATGAAGACGGTCTTGTTCCAGACCTCCGGGTTCGCCGCGATGGCGTCGATCTTGCTGGCGACGTAGGACGCGCCCGCCGCCGGCAGGTACTTCGGGTGCTCGCTCTCCGTCGACGTCGGGAAGATCCACGAGACGGTCGGCAGGTTGTCGTTCATCGCGTCGTGCTCGAACTGGCCGTGCGGCTGGGCAACCATCGCGTTGTCGTAGAGCGGGTCGCCGGGCTTGGCGGCCTGGTACTGCTTCATGAACTCCAGGATGTTGGTGCCGTAGTTGTCGGTCTCCTGGTAGCACTTCCAGCTGACGCCGGCCGCGGTCAGCGCCTCCGGGTAGGTCGACCACGAGTACGTGCCGTCGGTGGTGCTGTTGTCGAGCGCCGGTCCGCCCGCGACACCGTCGGGGTCGATCGTGCCGGTCAGCCACATGTAGCGGTTGGGGTGCGTCGGCCCGAGCACCGAGCAGTGGTAGTTGTCGCAGATGGTGAAGGCGTCCGCGAGCGCGTACTGGAACGGGAGATCCTCCCGGGTGAAGTAGCCCATCGTGTACGGACCGACGGTCGTGCCGTCGGCGGCGAGGTGGGCGGGGAGCCAGTTGTCCATCCGGCCGCCGTTCCAGGCAGCGTGCTGCACCGACCAGGCGTGGCTGGTCGAGGGAATCGCCTGCGCGGACGTCGTCCTGGAGTCCAGGTGGTAGGGCAGCAGGTAGCCGTCGGCGTGTGTCGGGTCCGGCTGGTGCAGCACCGACCTCCCGCCGGCGATGCGCTGCGAGCGCGCGTCGTCGAACCCGCGTACGCCCGAGAGCGTGCCGAAGTAGTGGTCGAAGCTGCGGTTCTCCTGCATCAGCAGGACGACGTGCTCGACGTCCTTCAGCGACCCGCCCCTGCGACCGGCGGGCTCGGCCGCGAGCGCGGTCCGCACGTTGGGGGGCAGCGCCATCATGGCGGCGGTGCCGGCGCCGACGGTCGCGGCGCCGGTCAGCACCCGGCGTCGGGTCAGGGGTCGTCGGGTGATCGGGGTCTGGTCGTCGTCGGTCACGGTTCTCCTCGTCGAGAT
>CAJCIY010000308.1 GCA_903970495.1 Candidatus Melainabacteria bacterium
CGGCGGCAGCAGGGCTCTCGCCCGCTGCCGCCGGCCGTGGCCGACCGCTGGTGGTGCTAGCTCGTCTGCGCGAGCTTGATGAGACCCGGGATCGTGCCGCTGCCGACGCCGGTCACGTCGTCGTAGCGCTTCGCGGTGCTCAGCGAGCTGTCCGTGCCGAGCGAGACCCGGTAGAGCGTGCCGGAACCCGTGAGGAACGCCAGGGCCAGCTTCTTCGACGTGGCGGGCACGTCGTTGAAGGCGGTCCTGTCGGACTTCGCGAGGGCGTAGATCGCCGGGTTCGCGAACCCGACGTCCGTCCCGGTCACCGACTGCGCCAGCGCCACCTCACCCGCGAAGAGCGGGCTGGCGAGGCTGGTGCCGCCGTAGGTCTCGGTCGTGTACGCGGTCGTCTGCGTCGCGCTCGTCGGCTCGAGCGGCGAGATGCCGATCAGGAAGCCGGTGAACGGGTCCGCCAGCGCCGACACGTCCGGGACCACGCGGCCGGCCGAGTCACCCTTGCCCGACAGCGACGTCGGGACGATGCCCTCCTGGTACGCGGGCTCCGCGAACTGCGTGCTCGTGCCGCCGCCCGAGCCGGCGTAGAACTCACCCGGCAGCGGGTCCTCGTAGCCGGTGCCGGAGACGGCGTCGATGTTGTTGCCCCAGCCGGTCTCGAAGCCGTACCCGTTGGCCTGCGTCACCGCGAGGCTGGTGCCGCCGACCGCCGTGACGTACGGCGAGGACGCCTCGAAGTCGGGCGTGATGTAGCCGAGGTCTGCGTCCTCGTCACCCGAGTCGCCGCTGGAGTAGTAGAGGCCGATGCCCTCGGCAGCCGCCTGGTACTCCTTGCTCTCCTCGCCGACGATCGTGTTCTGCGGCAGGTTCTCACCGGCGTCGCCGTAGCTGTTGCTGATGATGTTCGCGGAGCCGGTGTCGAGGATCTTCGACACCGCGATGTCCAGGCCGCCCTCGCAGTCGAAGCCGCCCGAGTACAGGATGTTCGCGCCCGGCGCCATGCCGTGCGCGATCTGGACGTCGATGCTCTCCTCGGCCTGCCAGCCCGCGGGCTCCTCGCACAGCGCCTCGTCGTCGAACGCCGACGTCTTCGGGCTGATGTCCGTGAACTGCTTCTTCGTCAGCGGGGTCGTCCCCGTCTGCGCGTCGAGCTTCTGGGTGTCACCGACGATCGTCGGGTCGTCGTACGCGTCGACGATGGCCACGGTCTGCCCGGAGCCGTTGAAGCCCTTGGTCAGCTCCTTGGTGGTGCCGTACGCGCCGCCGATCTGCGTGCCGGTGTAGCCGCAGATGTACGTCGGGAACGAGGTGACCCCGTACGCGGAGGGCAGCGTGTCCTCGTTCTCGTCGTAGTACGTCGAGCACGCGCTGGTCCCCGTTGCCGCCGGGGACGCCGCCTGCGCGTCCGCCGTCTTGGGCGTCGTCGCGGCCTTGGCGCCGGGCTTGACGTTGTCGGTGTGGGTGAGCGACGCGCCCTGGTCGAGGCTGACGCCCTCGACGAGGCCGGCGAGCTTGGCGGGCAGCTTCGGCGCCGAGCTCGGCGCCGACAGCTTCTCGCCCTCGTAGGAGTACTGGTGCTCCACGGTGCCGAACGAGGCGTTGACCTCCGAGGCCGGGCCCCGGAAGACCACGTACTCGCGGTCCGTGGGCTCGCCCACGATGGTGAAGCCCTGCCCCTTCACGTAGTCGACGACCTGCGCGTAGGCGGCCTTGGTCGGCGCGTACTTCGCGATCCACGCCGACGGGGTGAGGTAGGAGTGGAACAGCTTGTTGCCCGGCGTCGAGACGGCGAGCGCCTCGGTCTGGGCCGCCTGCTGGTCGGGCAGCGCGAGGAAGATCTCGCCCTCCACGATGTCGTCGGCGGCGGTGGTGCCCGCGTCGGCCTTGGGGGTCGCCCAGCCGGGGACGGAGCCGGGGAAGCTGACGGTGCCGCTGGTGGCGGCCTGGGACGGCGGCGCTGCCGCGAGCACGGCGGCGAGCACCAGTGCCGAGGACGAGCCGAGGGTGAGCAGCTGGACTGCTCGACGGGATCGCAGCAAGGAAGGGACTCCTGGGACAGAGAGTGAGAGGGACTGCCCGACCCAACACCCGCCTGCCCGGAGCGTCCAGGTTCGCGTAGAAGATCGTTCGGCCGAACGGCGGTATCGGTGACGACGACGCTGCGGAGAGTGACCTCGGCTCCTCGACCGGCCTAGTCGCGAGAACGGGAGGTTACGACCTCGTTGCACGGGGGTGCGTGGCGTGCTCCGGACAGAGCCCGAACACCTCGACGGTGTGGCTCACCTCGGTGTAGCCCGCGGCGCCCGCGACCCGCTCGGCCCACCGCTCGACCTCGGGCGCCGCGACCTCCTCGCTCCGCCCGCAGGTCCGGCAGACGACGTGGTGGTGGTGACCGCCGCCGTCGTCGGCGCCGCAGAGCCGGTACTGCGCCTCGCCGTCGCCCGCGTGCACGACATCGGCCCTGCCGTCCTCGGCGAGGGAGTTCAGGTGCCGGTAGACCGTGGTCAGCCCGATCCGGTGCCCGGCCGCGACCGCGGCGGCGAAGACCTCCTGCGCGGTCCGGAAGCCGTCGGCCGCCCGGAGCACCTCCTCGACGGCTGCACCCTGCCGGGTCGCCCGGCGGGCCTGCGTCGCGGTCATGCGGCGACGGTACGACGGCGGCTGCCGCGCCGGCCCCGCACCAGCGCGACCACCCGGGCGACCGCGTACGTGGCGAACGCGACGAAGGTGATGAACGAGCTGCTGCGGAAGCTCGGGGCGAGCACGACACCGGCGGCCAGCCCGCCGTCCGCCGCCAGCAGCGCGAAGCCGACCGAGAGCGCCATCACCACCCCGGCGCGCGCCGAGAGCCGCTGCGCCGCCGCTGCCGGCGTGATCACGAGCGAGAGCACGAGCGTCGTCCCGACGACCTGGGCGGCCTCGGTCACGGTGATGCAGAGCAGGTAGAGGAAGAGCGTGCCGACCAGCCGGGTGCGCACCCCGCGCGCCTCGGCCAGGTCGACGTCGACGCTCGCGAAGGTCAGCGGGCGGTAGAGCACCGCCATCGCGACCAGCACCCCCGCGGAGACGGCGGCGAGCAGGACGATCTGCCCGGTGCTGACACCGGTGATCTGGCCGATGAGGATGTCGAGCGCCTCGCTGGCGAACCCGTCGTAGAACTCGAGCAGGTAGAAGCCGAGCCCGAGGCCGAACGCCAGCACGACGCCGATCGCCGAGTCGCGCTCACGGTCGCGGCTGGCGAGGACGCCGAACGCCGAGGCCACCACGAGCGACCCGAGCAGCGCGCCGGCGACCGCGTTGTCGGCGATCAGCAAGCCGGCTGCGGCCCCGGTCAGCGCGAGCTCTGCCGCGCCGTGGACGGCGAAGGACATCCGCCGCGAGATCACGAACGGGCCGATGACCCCGCTCACCAGCGCGACGATGCCGGCGGCGATGAGCCCGTGCTGGACGAAGGCGTAGGTGAGGTAGTCCCAGTGGACGGTCACCGCCGGCGCACCGCCTCGTCCGCATGGTCAGTGTGGTGGTGCGCGCCGCCCGGCTCGGCGTGGACGGCGTCGGGCGTCCCCACCACGACGATCCGGTCGTGCACCCGCAGCACGTCGACGTGGGTGCCGTACAGCCGGCTGAGGTTGTCGCTGGTCATGACCTCGTCGGTGGTGCCGGCCAGCCACCGGCCGTCGACGAGGTAGAGCACCCGGTCGACCAGCGGGAGCACCGGGTTGACCTCGTGGGTCACGAACAGCACCGCTGTGCCGTGCTCGCGACGGCTGTCGTCGACGAGCTGCGTCACCACCTGCTGGTGCGCGAGGTCGAGCGAGAGCAGCGGCTCGTCGCACAGCAGCACCGCCGGCGAGCCCAGCAGCGCCTGCGCCATCCGCAGCCGCTGCTGCTCGCCGCCCGAGAGCGACCCGACCGGCTCGTCGGCGAAGGCCGTCGCCCCCACCGCGGCGAGCGCCTCGTCGACCCGGGCCCGGCGCCGCCGCGACGGCAGCGGCACGCCCCAGCGGTGGCCGTCGAGGCCGAGCGCGACCAGATCGCGACCGCGCAGCGGCAGACCGTCGAACCCCTTCTGCTGCGGGACGTACCCGACGGTCGGGCTGCCGCGACGGGGCTCCCGCCCGGCGACGCGGACCGTCCCGGCCGACAGCCGCTGCAGCCCGAGCAGCACCTTCAGCAGGCTGGTCTTGCCCGAGCCGTTCGGCCCCAGGACGGCGACGAACTCGCCGGGCTCGACGTCGAGGTCGAGCCCGGACCACAGCACGCGGTCGCCGAACCGCAGTGACGCGCCGCGCAGCGAGACCGCGGGTTCGTGCGCCAGCTCGGCCACCGGGTCAGCCTCCCAGGGCGGCGAGCAGCGCCCGCGCCTGCGCGATCTGCCACGCCTCGAAGGTCGCGTACGCGCTCGGGACCGTCTCGCTGACCCCGACGACCGGGATGCCCGCTCTCGTCGCGAGCTTCCTGATCGCGGTGGTCTGCGCGTCGACCACCTGGCTGTTGTAGAGCAGCACCCGGACGGCGTGGTGGGACAGGTCGCCGTCGAAGGCGGCGGTGTCGGACGGTGTCGGGTCGGTGCCGTCCTCGACGGCCTGCGAGAAGCCGACCGGCGTCCCGAGGTGCAGGCCGGCGGCCTCGACGAGATAGCCCGGAACCCGTTCGGTGTACGCGACCGCGGTGCCGGCGTACCGGGCCCGGATCGTCGCGACGGTCTGCCCGTACGGCCGGTAGGCGGTCAGGAAGGCCTGCAGGTTCGCGGCGAAGGCCGCCTCGTGCGCGGGCAGGTCGGCGGCCAGCTGCTGCTCGATCGCGGTCGCGGCGGCCGTGACGTAGGTCGGCGAGTACCAGAGGTGCGGGTTCGGGTTGCTGCCCGAGACGCCGACGACGCGCTGCACGTCGAGGACCTGGTGCGAGCCGCCCGCCGCGGACAGCAGCTTGCCGACGAAGTCGTCGTAGCCGACGCCGTTCTCGATCACAAGCTTCGAGCCGGCGACGGCCGCGGCGTCGGCCGGGTCGCTCTCGTAGGAGTGCGGGTCGGTGTTCGGGTCGCTGATGATCGAGGTGACGTGGACGTACGCGCCACCGATCTCGGCCGCGACGTCGCCCCAGACGTCCTCGGCCGCGACGACCTGGACCCTGCCACCGCTGATGCCGCTGGTGTTGCCGCACGCGGCCAGCAGCGGCAGCAGGCAGAGCGCTGCGAGCAGGACCTTCATGTCGCCATCCTGTCGGCAGTGGCATCCGTTGTCATCAAGCCGTCACGCTAGCATGAAACGGGAACCGTTGTCATCTACTGCGGACGCTCCCACTGCTGGCGCTATCGCCGCAGACGCGGCGGATGACATAGGGTCTGGACCGTGGGTGCGGCCAGCTACAAGCTCTCGCAGGCTGCGCGCCTGCTGGGCGTCAGCGACGACACCGTCCGTCGGTGGGTCGAGGCCGGCCGGCTCACCGCCACGAAGCACGCGCACGGCCCGCAGACGATCGACGGTGCCGAGCTGGCCGCCTTCGCCGTCGCCCAGGCGGCCGAGACGGCCGACCTCGACCCGATCGAGGGCCTGGGGACCTCGGCCCGCAACCGGCTGGTCGGTCTCGTCACCAAGGTCACCAAGGACACCGTCATGGCGCAGGTCGAGCTCCAGGTCGGCCGGTTCCGCATCGTGTCGCTCATCAGCGCCGAGGCGGCGACCGAGCTCGGGCTCGAGCCCGGCGTGCTCGCTGTCGCCAGCGTGAAGTCCACCAACGTCGTCATCGAGGTCCCGACCAGCGGGTCGTGACCGTCCAGGAACGAGAGGCACGCGCATGACCCGCACCACCACGACCGCCGCTGTCCTGCTGGCGGGGGCGTGCCTCGTCGGCGCCGCCGCCTGCGGGTCGTCCTCGACGTCCGCGACCTCGCCCAGCACGACCGCCGCCGCCACCTCGTCGTCGCCGGCGCTGACGGGGACGATCACCGTCTTCGCCGCGTCGTCCCTGACGGGCACCTTCACCTCGCTCGGGAAGTCCTTCGAGGCGGCGAACCCCGGCACGACGGTGAAGTTCTCCTTCGGGTCGAGCTCGACGCTCGCCCAGCAGATCATCGCGGGCGCCCCGGCCGACGTCTTCGCCTCGGCCTCGCCGAAGAACATGACGCAGGCGGCCGCCGAGGTGAGCACGCCGACCGACTTCGTGTCGAACACCGCCGAGATCGCCGTCGCGCCGGATGCGAGCTCGAAGGTCGCCTCGATCGCCGACCTCGGCAGATCCGGCGTCACGGTCGCGCTCTGCGCGCCGTCGGTGCCCTGCGGCGCGCTCGCCGCGACCGTGCTGAAGAAGGCCGGCGTCACGGTCAAGCCCAAGACCGAGGGCCTCGACGTGAAGAGCACGCTGGCGTACGTCACCGACGGGCAGGTTGACGCGGCCGTCGTCTACGTCACCGACGTCAAGGCCGCCGGCTCCAAGGTCGTCGGCGTCCCGGTGCCCGCGGCCGACAACGCGAGCACCGAGTACCCCATCGCCACCGTCGACGACTCCAAGGACGCCGCGCTCGCCGCGGCCTTCGTCGCGTACGTCGAGGGTGCGACCGGCAAGGCCGTGCTGACCGCAGCCGGCTTCTCCGCGCCATGATCGGCCGGTGACCCGGCGTCCGTTCTGGCTCCTCGCGCCGGCGACGGTCGCACTGCTGTTCCTGCTGCTGCCGCTGTTCGGGCTGCTCGAGCGGGCGCCGTGGCGCGGCCTGCCGCACCTGCTCGGCGACCCCGCCGTCCGTACCGCCCTCCGGCTCTCTCTCGAGTGCGCGGCCGCGGCCACCGGGCTGTCGCTGCTGTTCGGCGTCCCGCTGGCGTGGGTGCTGGCGCGGCTGTCCTTCCCCGGCCGCAAGGTCGTCCGCGCGCTGGTGCTGCTGCCGCTGGTGCTGCCGCCGGTGGTCGGCGGCGTCGCGCTGCTCTACGCGTTCGGCCGCCACGGCCTGTTCGCGTTCGACATCCCGCTGGCCTTCACGACCAAGGGCGTGATCGTTGCGGAGACGTTCGTGGCGATGCCGTTCCTCGTGATCACCGTCGAGGGCGCGCTCGCCTCCTCCGACCTCCGCTACGAGGAGGCCGCGGCGACGCTCGGCGCCTCGGCATGGACCACGTTCCGACGGGTCACCGTGCCGCTGGTGGGGCCGTCGGTCGCGGCCGGGGCGGTGCTGACCTTCGCGCGCGCACTGGGCGAGTTCGGGGCCACCATCACCTTCGCGGGCAACCTGCCGGGGACGACGCAGACGCTGCCGCTGGCGACGTACATCGCGCTGGAGACCGACCCGGAGTCGGCCATCGCGCTGGCGCTGGTGCTGCTCGCGGCGTCGCTCCTGGTGCTGCTCGCGCTGCGCGAGCGGTGGCTGCGCCCGGGAATCGCATCGTGAGCCTGAGCGCCTCGGTCGCGCTGCGGCGCGGCGCGTTCTCGCTCGACGTCGGGCTCGCGGCGGCCGACGGCGAGGTCGTCGCGGTCCTCGGCCCCAACGGCGCCGGGAAGTCGACGCTGCTGCGGGCACTGGCCGGGCTGCAGCCGATGACCGGCGAGGTGCTCGTCGCCGGCCGCGACGTCACGGGCCTGTCGCCGCAGCGGCGGCGGATCGGCGTCGTGTTCCAGGACCATCGCCTCTTCCCGCACCTGTCGGCGCTGGAGAACGTCGCGTTCGGGCTGCGCTGCGACGGCTCCCGGCCGGCCGCGGCCAGGGCCGCCGCGGCGCCGTGGTTCCCGCGGCTCGGGCTCGACGGACTGGAGTCGCGACGGCCCGGCCAGCTCTCCGGCGGTCAGGCACAGCGGGTCGCTGTCGCGCGCGCGCTGGCGGTCGCCCCCGATCTGCTGCTGCTGGACGAGCCGCTGTCGGCGCTCGACGTCGAGGTGCGCGGCGAGGTGCGCCAGGTCCTGCGCGCCGCGCTCACCGCGTTCGGCGGGCCGGCGCTGCTGGTGACCCACGACCCGCTGGAGGCGCTGACGCTCGCCGACCGCCTGGTGGTGCTGGAGGCGGGCCGGGTCGTGCAGGCCGGGACGCCCGCCGAGGTCACCCGGCGCCCGGCGACCGCGTACGTGGCCCGGCTGGTCGGGCGCAACCTGTGGCGCGGCACGCTGCACGACGGGGTGCTCGCGGTCGACAGTGGTGGCGAGATCCGTTGCAGCACAGGCGCTTTCGAGGGTCCGGCGTTGGTCTCCGCCCGGCCGTCGTCGGTGGCCCTGTTCCTCGAGCGGCCCGCGGGCAGCTCGCTGCGCAACCTCTGGCCCGGCACCGTGACCGGGGTCGAGGTCCTCGGCGAGCACGCGCGCGTGTCGATCGACGGCGGCCCGCCGGTCGTCGCCGAGATCACGGCGGCTGCGGTCGCCGACCTCCGGCTGGGGGCCGGCGACCGGGTGTGGGCGGGGCTCAAGGCCAGCGAGGTCGAGGCCTGGCCTCACTCGTAGTCGACGACGTCCGGCGAGGGCTTCAGGGCGACCGTCTGCGCCGGGGTGAAGATGCTCACGTCCTGCTTGTAGAACAGTTTCATCCCGAGCGGGAAGCGCGTGTCCGTCGCGAGGTAGTGGTACTTCGAGAGCTTCGCGGCCTGGCCGCCGAAGCCGTCCATGTTGAACACCATCGCGAGCGAGCTGCGGACCGCCACCGCCGACCGCGGCGAGACCTGGTCCTCGACGAACTGGTGGATCAGCAGCAGCTTCTGCGGCAGGTGGTGGGCGCGCACGAGGTCCTGCAGCCAGAGCGAGGTCTGATTGATCTCTGCCGGGGACACGGTGCCGATCTGCTGGTCGGGCACCTGGCCCGGCTGCAGCCGCCACTCGGGGTCCAGCGCGAGCCCCACGTCGGGGTCGAGCAGGTACGGCTCCAGCCGCTGGGCCAGCGTGAGGAACGACGTACGGCCGGGCTGGATGTCGAGGATCAGCATCGCGTGGTGCTCGTGCGCCGCCGCGAGGTACGTCTCGACGGTCGACGCCGGCTCTTGCACCTCGTAGTCGCCGTCGGCTCCGGGCGAGGCCTGGATCACGTCGGTGATCAGCTCGTACGCCGGGATGACCGGGGTGGTGGCGCTGCGGTACGCCGCCGCCTGCTGCGCCAGCCGGGGCCAGATCGCGGTGGGGGACGCGGTGCCGAGGACGCCCAGCGACGGCGTGCCCGCCGCGCCGTAGAACGCGACGATGCGGTGGCCGGGCAGCAGCGTCCTCGACCCGCCGGGCTCGGTCGGTGTCGGCGTGGGCTTCGGGGTGGGTCGCGCGGACGACGACGCCGAGCCGGGAGACGTCGGGGCGCTCGACCCTCTCGACGCGGTTGACGCGGTTGACGCGGTGGTGCCGCCGCCGGTCGCGGTGACACCGCACGCGGTCGCCAGCAGCGCCGCCGCGCAGAGCACCGGTGCACGCCGTCGGGTCACGCCCTCAGCCGCCGATCGCGGACATCGGGCGCCGCGGCTGGACGAACCCGGGCTCACCGATCCCGTGGCCGGGCCGCTTGCCCGCCATCGCCGCCAGCCACAGGTCGGCCAGCTCGTCGTCGGAGGCGCCGGCGCGCATCGCGGTCCGCAGATCGGTCTCGTCCTGGCCGAACAGGCACGACCGCACCTGGCCGTCGGCGGTCAGCCGGGTGCGGTCGCACGTCG
>CAJCIY010000309.1 GCA_903970495.1 Candidatus Melainabacteria bacterium
ACGACGGCGAGCTGCGGTCGGTCCTGCAGCTCGACCCCGAACCCGCCGGCTCGGGTCGGGGCCGGCTGGCCGGCGTGCCGTTCCTGGTGAAGGGCAACGTCGAGGTGGGCGGCGGCCGGCTTGCGACGACGGCCGGGTCCGCGGCCATGCTCGACGCGGCCCCGCCGCAGCGGAACGCTCCTGCGCTGCAGCGGCTCCTCGACGAGGGCGCCGTCCTGATCGGCACCGCGAACCTCAGCGAGTGGGCCAACTTCCGCTCGACCCACTCCTCGTCCGGCTGGTCGGCGCTCGGCGGCCAGTGCCGCAACCCGCACGACCTCAGCCGGTCGCCGGGCGGCTCGTCGGCCGGGTCGGGGGCGGCGGTCGGCGCCGGGTTCGTGCCGTTCGCGATCGGCACCGAGACCGACGGGTCGGTGATCTGCCCCGCCTCGCTCTGCGGCGTCGTCGGCGTCAAGACCACCCTCGGCCTGATCCCGACGACCGGCGTGATCCCGATCAGCGCCTCGCAGGACACCGTCGGCCCGATCGCCCGGACCACCGCCGACGCGGCGCTGGTCCTGTCGGTACTCGCCGGCATCGACGTTCCGCTGCCGGCCGACGCGCTGCGCGGCGTGCGGATCGGGGTCGGTCGGGCGGTCTACTGCGGCTACGACGCCGTCGCCGACGCCGCCCTCGAGGCAGCCCTCACCGTGCTGTCGAAGCTCGGCGCGGTGGTGGTCGACCCGGCGGACGTGCTGACCGCGGCGGAGCTCCGCGACTCCGACCACGAGGTCACCGTGCTGGCGTGCGAGTTCAAGGACGACCTGGCCGCGTACCTGCGGACGCGGCCCGGCGGACCGCAGGACCTCGGCGAGCTGATCGCCTGGAACACCGCGCACGCCGACGTCGAGCTCGCGCACTTCGACCAGGACATCCTCGAGAAGGCCTGGGCGACCGGCGGCCGCGCGGACCCCGCGTACGCACCGGCCGTCGCGGAGTGCCGCCGCCTCGCGCGGACCGACGGCCTGGACGCGACCCTCGCGCGGCACCGGCTCGACGCGCTGGTGTGGCCGACGTACCCGACCGCGTGGCCGATCCGGACGGGCGACGGCGGCGACGGGCCGATCAGCGGTGCGGGTTCCACGCCGACCGCGGTCGCGGGCTACCCCGCGGTCACGGTGCCGTCCGGGCTCGCGGGCGGCCTGCCGACCGGCATCCTGTTCGCCGGTCCGGCGGGGTCCGACGCCCGGCTGCTGGCCTACGCCCACGCCTACGAACAGGCCACGAACCACCTGTCGGAACCCCCGCTACGCTGAGGTCAGACCCCTCGCGCGGCGTCCATCCTGTGAACCCCCCCAGGGCCGGAAGGCAGCAAGGGTAAGCGGGCTCTGACGGGTGTGCGGGGGGTCCTTTCTCTTGCCAGCGACGCACCCTCGCGTCGGGCGATGACGGGGAGGTACGGCGGATGGCGGCGGCGCTCTACAACCGGTACCGTCCGCAGGCCTTCGCCGAGGTGGTCGGCCAGGAGCACGTGACCTCTGCGCTGATCTCGGCGCTGGAGCACGGCCGCACCCACCACGCGTACCTGTTCTCCGGGCCGCGCGGGTGCGGCAAGACGTCGTCGGCCCGGATCCTCGCGGCGTCGCTGAACTGCATCCACGGCCCGACGCCCACCCCGTGCGGCGTCTGCGAGCAGTGCGTCGCGATCCGGACGGGCAGCTCGGTCGACGTCGTCGAGATCGACGCCGCCTCGCACGGCGGCGTCGAGGACGCGCGCGACCTGCGCGAGCGTGCGCTCTACGTCCCGGCCTCGGCCCGCTACCGCGTGTTCGTCATCGACGAGGCGCACCAGGTCAGCCGCGACGGCTTCAACGCGCTGCTCAAGATCGTCGAGGAGCCGCCGTCGTACCTGGTCTTCGTGTTCGCGACGACCGAGCCGGAGAAGGTGCTGCCGACCATCCGGTCGCGGACCTTCTCCTACCAGTTCCGGCTGGTCCCGCCGTCGGCGCTGCGCGAGCACCTCGCCCGCATCGTCGAGGCCGAGGGCGCCGACCTCGCGCCCGAGGTGCTGCCGCTGGTCGTCCGCGCCGGCGGCGGCTCGGTCCGCGACAGCCTGTCGGTGCTCGACCAGCTGATCGCCGGCGGGGTGACCACGTACGAGCGCGCCGCGGCGCTGCTCGGCGTCACCGACGTGGTGCTGCTCGACGAGGCGGTCGAGGCGCTGCCCGGCCGCGACGGCGCCGCGCTGTTCGGCGTGGTCGAGCGGGTGGTCGGCGCCGGCCTCGACCCGCGGTCGTTCGCCCGCGACCTGCTCGAACGGCTGCGCGACCTGCTGCTGATCCGGGCGGTGCCCGAGGCGTCCGAGCGGGGGCTGGTCGACGGCTTACCGCCCGACCAGCTCGACCGGATGCGCCACCAGGCCGCGTCGCTCGGCGGCGCCGAGCTCTCCCGCGCCGCCGACGTCGTCGCGGCGGGCCTCGTCGAGATGCGCGGCACGACGAGCCCGCGGCTGCAGCTCGAGCTGCTGTGCGCTCGGCTGCTGCTGCCCGCGGTCAACGACTCGGCGGGGTCGCTCGCCGCCCGGCTCGACGCCGTGGAGCGGCGGCTCGCCGTCGCGCCGGCCGCGGCCGCGTCCGAGACGCCGCTGCCCGCACCGGCGAGGCAGGCCGGCCCATCCGCGGGCTCTCCCGACGTG
>CAJCIY010000310.1 GCA_903970495.1 Candidatus Melainabacteria bacterium
GCGGCGTGCCCAGCTGCTCGAGCAGGTGCAGCTCGGTCTCGAGGTGGTCGACGTGCTCCTCCTCGGCCGCGAGGATCTTCTCGAACAGCAGCGCGGAGACGATGTCGCCGCCGCCCCGGCAGGTGGTCGCGGCGGAGCGCAGCGTGGGGAGCACGCCGTACTCGAGCGCGAGGTCGGCCTTGAGCTGCTCCTCGACGGTCTGCCCGACCTCTAGCGGCGAGAGGCGCTGGTAGTTCGGCAGCCCGCCGAGCATGAGGATGCGGTTGGTCAGCAGCTCCGCGTGCTCCATCTCCTCGATGGACTCGCGGCGGGTCCAGGCCGCCAGCCGGACGTACCCCCAGTGCTCCTGCATCTTGGCGTGCAGGAAGTACTGGTTGATTGCCGTGAGCTCGGCGGTGAGCTGCTCGTTGAGCAGGGCGATGACGTCGGGGGAGCCGTCCATGGGGCCGAGGCTAGCGGGAGCGGGCCGGTTCAGGCCGCGCGGTCGGCTGCGCGCCGCTCGCCCGGCGCCGCCGGCTGCTCGATCAGGCTGCGGAGCCGGCGGACGCAGGAGCCGCACCCGGAGCCGGCGCGGGTCGCGGACACGACCTCGCCGAGCCGCTGGCCTGCGCAGGCGCGGACCTGCTGCTCGGTCACGGCGTGGCAGATGCAGGCGTACACGGAACCTCTTCCTGCCGTCGGGACGAGTTGCTTAGGGCAACCTCACCTGATCCCGCGTCCGGTGTCAAGGCGCGGAGCGGGTGGTACCCTCGTACGCTGGTGCTGGGCGGTGTCCACGACCCGCCCTGTTCGATCCAGTCCCGAGTGAGAGATGCGGTCCCACGTGCGTACGTTCCAGCCCAAGCCCTCCGACGTCACCCGTGCCTGGCACGTGATCGACGCCGAGGGCGTCGTGCTCGGCCGGCTCGCCTCCCAGGCCGCCATCCTCCTGCGCGGCAAGCACAAGCCGTACTTCGCGCCGCACCTCGACACCGGTGACTTCGTGGTGATCATCAACGCCGGCAAGGTCGTCATGACCGGCAACAAGGCCGCGCAGTCGATGGACCACCGCCACTCCGGCTACCCCGGCGGTCTGACCTCGGTGTCCTACGAGCACCTGCTCGAGACCCGCCCCGCGTACATCGTCGAGAAGTCGATCAAGGGCATGCTGCCGCACAACACCCTCGGCCGGCAGCAAGGCTCCA
Organism: Candidatus Melainabacteria bacterium; assembly: GCA_903970495.1. GTDB lineage: Bacteria > Actinomycetota > Actinomycetes > Mycobacteriales > CAJCIY01 > CAJCIY01. Next base: position 1,185 of record CAJCIY010000310.1, read on the forward strand.
AGCTCAAGGTCTACGCCGGCCCGGAGCACCCGCACGCGGCCCAGCAGCCGGTGCCGTTCACGATCGGCCAGCTCGCCCAGCTCGTCCCCACCTCCGGCTGAGCACGCCTACCACCACTTCGACACCCCGAGATCTGGAGCACAGCACCCCGTGGCAACAACCACCCCCGACCTGGCCCGCACGGTCGGCCGCCGCAAGGAGGCGGTCGCCCGCGTCCGCCTCGTCCGCGGCACCGGCGAGTGGAAGATCAACGGCCGGACCCTCGAGAACTACTTCCCGAACAAGGTCCACCAGCAGCAGGTGCGAGACCCGTTCACCACGCTCGAGCTCGGTGACACCTACGACGTCATCGCGCTGATCCACGGCGGTGGCATCTCCGGCCAGGCCGGCGCGCTGCGCCTCGGCATCGCCCGCGCGCTCATCGAGATCGTCGACGAGAGCCGCCCCGACCTCAAGAAGGCCGGCTTCCTGACCCGCGACCCGCGGGTCAAGGAGCGGAAGAAGTACGGCCTGAAGAAGGCCCGCAAGGCTCCGCAGTACTCCAAGCGCTGATCGCCCGCGTGCCCCGGCTGTTCGGGACCGACGGGGTCCGTGGCCTCGCGAACGCGGATCTCAGCCCGCAGCTCAGCCTGTCGCTGGCGATGGCTGCGGCCCAGGTGCTGGGCAGCGGACGCTCCGGGCGGCAGGTCGCCGTCGTCGGCCGGGACACCCGCGCCTCCGGCGAGATGCTCGAGGCCGCGGTCGTCGCAGGCCTGACGTCCGCCGGGACCGACGTGCTGCTGGCCGGCGTGCTGCCGACGCCGGGCGTGGCATACCTCACCGCCGCCCTGGGCGCCGACCTCGGCGTGGTGCTGTCGGCCTCGCACAACCCGATGCCCGACAACGGCGTCAAGTTCTTCGGCCCCGGCGGCCACAAGCTGGCCGACCAGGTCGAGGACGAGATCGAGGCGCGGCTGCGCGAGGAGTGGGACCGCCCGACCGGTGCCGGGGTCGGCCGCGTACGCACGCTCGACGGCGCCGTGGAGCAGTACGCCTCCCATCTCCTCGACACCGTCGGCACCTCGCTCGCCGGGCTGCGCGTCGTCGTCGACGCCGCCCACGGCGCCGCGTACGGGGTCGCGCCGGACGTCTACCGCAAGGCCGGGGCCGACGTGCTGTGCCTCGGCTGCGAGCCCGACGGCACCAACATCAACGACGGCGTGGGCTCGACCCACCTCGGTCCACTGCAGGCCGCCGTGGTCGCCGCCGGCGCCGACCTCGGGCTGGCGCTCGACGGCGACGCCGACCGCTGCCTCGCCGTCGACCGGGAGGGCCGCGTCGTCGACGGCGACGCGATCCTCGCCGTCTGCGCGCTGGCGCTGCGGGAGCGCGGTGGCCTGCGGGGCGACGCGGTCGCCACGACCGTGATGACCAACCTCGGCTTCACCCGCGCCATGGCGGACGCCGGCATCGGCGTGGTGCAGACCGACGTCGGGGACCGCTACGTCCTCGAAGCCCTCCGCGCCCACGACCTCGCGCTGGGCGGTGAGCAGTCGGGCCACCTCGTGTTCGCCGACCTCGCGACCACCGGTGACGGCGTGCTGACCGGGCTGACGCTGCTGCAGCGGGTGGCGGCGACGAAGGCCGGTCTGGCCGAGCTCGCGGCGGTCGTGACGCGCCTGCCGCAGGTGCTGGTCAACGTCCCGGTCC
>CAJCIY010000311.1 GCA_903970495.1 Candidatus Melainabacteria bacterium
CGCACGGACGACCGCGGCGAGCCGACCGGCGATCTGCTCGAGCACCTCGTCGCCGACGCGATGGCCGTAGGAGTCGTTGACGTCCTTGAAGTCGTCGAGGTCGCAGAACATCACGCTCGCGCGCGGACCCCCCGACCGTGCGGAGTCGATCGCCTCGCCGAGCCGGTGCAGCAGCAGCCGCCGGTTCGGCAGCGAGGTCAGCGCATCGTGCTCGGCGTCGTGCAGCAGCCGCTGCTCGGTCGCCATTCGCGCGGCGGCGTCCTCGACCTGGACGAGCAGAAACGGCGGCCGGCTCGACCCGTCGGGGATCACCGTCGAGCTGATCGAGAGCCAGGTCGCCGACCCGTCCGCGCGCCGGCAGCGATAGTCGGCGCGCGGTGCGGACGCACCGGCTGCCGCGGCCAGGGCGACGGCCCCGAGAGCACGGTCGACGTTCTCGTCGATGGCGAACTCGACCACCTCGCGGCCGCGGAGGTCCTCGACGGTCGTCCCGAGCAAGCGGGCCAGCGCCGCGTTGACCCGCAGGAAGCGACCTCTTTCGTCGCCCACGACGCCGACCTGCGCCATCCCGGTGGACGACTCCTCGAACGAGAAGCGGAACGCCTCCTCGCTCGCCCGCAGCCGCGCCTGCTCGGCGAGTAGGTAGTCGTGCTCGCGGCGCAGCTCGTCCTGCATCAGGCCGGCGGAGATCGCCAGGCCCGCCTGGCCGGCGAGCACCTCGAGCAGCTCCCGCTGCAGCGGCCCGGGGCGGCGGCCGTCGTGCGGCAGGTCGACCGACAGCAGGCCGAGCACCTCGCCCGAGGCGTCGCGCATCGGCGCGAAGAGCGAATCCTCCGGGTGCCAGGCGTCGGGGACCTCGAGCGGGACGAAGTCCGGCGTCCAGGTGTGGGGCTGCCGCCCGGAGGCGGTGTGGTGCGGCACGAACTGCAGGCCGCCCCACGCCTCGCTGTCGGCGAGGAGGTCGTCCATCTCGGCCTGGCTGATCACGACGCCGAGCAGGGCGTCCGAGCAGTCCTGGGAGCCGGCGACCGCGACCATCTCGAAGCCGCCGTCTGGCCGGCGGTAGTTGACCGCGGCGACCCCGAACCCGATCTCCTGCACGATCACGTCGGCGATGGCCTGGAGGGTGTCCTCGAGCCGCTCGCCGGAGTGGATCCGGGTGGCGATCGAGGACATGCGTCGGACCAGGTCGATGCCTATACGCAGGCCCACCTCGTCCATGGGTTCGTCATCGGCACCGCGAGGCCCCGGCCTGACCCGCCGAACGGCTCGACGATGCTCGGCCGCCCGGGACACACACCCCTGACCTGCCGGTATCCGTCGTGTTAAGCCCTGCTTCCAGTCCGGTCACCGGCCTTGACCGTCGCCGGAGGGACGACGACGCTCCTGCGCACCCCGACGATCTTGGAGTCCGCATGACGCAGCTCAGCGAACGTCCGGTCCAGCAGGCCTCGCTCGACTCGGACGGCATGGAGCGGAACGTCAGCTTCCTGGGTCTGCTGTGGGCCTCCGAGGGCTCGATCATCGGCTCCGGCTGGCTGTTCGGTGCCCTGACCGCCGCGTCGATCGCCGGCCCGTCGGCGATCATCGCCTGGGTCATCGCCTCGGTGATCGTCATCGTGCTCGCGCTCGTCCACGCCGAGCTGGGCGGGCTGTTCCCGGTCAGCGGTGGCACCAGCCGCTTCCCGCACTATGCCTTCGGCAGCTTCGCGGGCGCGACCTTCGGCTGGTTCTCCTACATCCAGGCCGCCACCGTCGCGCCCATCGAGGTGCTGGCCGCGATCCAGTACGCGTCGTCCATCCACGCCTTCCGGCACCTCTACAAGGGCTCGACCGGCACCCTGTCCGGCACGGGCATCGTCGTCGCGGTCGTCCTCATGTTCCTGTTCGTCATCGCGAACCTGATCGGCATCCAGTGGCTGGCGCGTGTCAACAACGTGCTGACCAGCTGGAAGGTGCTCATCCCCGTCCTGACCGTGATCATCCTGCTGGCGACCCACTTCCACAGCGGCAACTTCAGCCACGGTGGCGGCTTCTTCGTCAAGGGCGACGAGATCAAGGACGTGCTCATCGCGATCCCCAGCGGCGGCATCGTCTTCGCGCTGCTCGGCTTCGAGCAGGCAGTGCAGCTCGGCGGCGAGAGCAGGAACCCCGGTCGCGACCTGCCGCGTGCGGTGATCTACTCGATCCTGTTGGGCGCCGGCCTCTACATCCTCATCCAGATCGCGTTCATCGGTGCGCTCGACCCGAAGATGCTGGCCGATGCCGGCACCTGGACCGGCATCGGCGACACCAAGGACCACCCGATGCTGACGGCGCTGAACGCGGCACCGTTCTATTCGGTGGCGAGCGTCGCCGGACTCGGCCTGCTGGCCGGCGTCCTGCGCGCCGACGCCTTCATCTCCCCCGCCGGCACCGGCCTCATCTACCTCACGTCGTCGTCGCGGATCAGCTTCGGGCTGGCCCGCAACGGCTACATCCCGATGGCGTTCGCGAAGAACAGCCCGCGGACCAAGGTGCCGGTGCTGGGCGTGATCTTCACGGCGGTCATCGGGCTGCTGTTCCTGCTGCCGTTCCCCAGCTGGAGCAAGCTCGTCGGCGTCGTCACGAGCGCGTCGGTCCTCATGTACGCCGGCGCCCCCCTGGCCTTCGGCGCGCTGCGGCTGCAGAAGCCCGACCTGCCGCGGCCGTACCGGCTGCCGTTCGGGAAGGTGCTGGCGCGGCTCAGCTTCATCGCCGCCAACTTCATCGTCTACTGGGCGGGCTGGGGGACCTACTCGACCCTCATGATCGTCATGGTCGTCGGTCTCGTCCTGATGGTGACGTCGGCCGTGTTCAAGCTGAACCCGAACCAGCCCAAGGTCGACTGGATCGCGGCGACGTGGGTGGTCCCGTACCTGGTCGGGATGGGCGCGATCTCGTACCTCGGTGGGTTCGGCCAAGGCGCGATGGTCGAGGGCATCGGCATCTTCAAGAACGTCTGGGTGGGCGGCAACGGCCACATCCACCTGTACTACGACCTGGGCGTGCTGGCCGTCTTCTCGCTGATCATCTTCGAGATCGCGATGGTGACGCGGCTGTCGGGCGCCAAGGTCGACGAGTACGTCCGCGAGGTCTACCCGCCGCCCGTCGCCGCCGAGTAGGCAGGCCCACCGGGTCAGGCGACCGGGACCGGTTCCTGCTCGTACGGCACGGTGATCACGCGGTCCCGCCCGGTGCGCTTGGCCTCGTACAGCGCCCGGTCGGCGCGCGCGAGGGCGACGTCGAGGTCCTCGTCGCTGCCGAGCACGGTGATGCCGGCGCTTGCCGTGACCGCATCGGGGACCGCGCTGCGCAGCCGGTCGACGAGCCGGTGGGCGGCCAGCAGGTCGCAGGTCGGGAGCAGGAGCGCGAACTCCTCGCCGCCGATCCGCGCGACGACGTCGTCGGAGCGCAGCCGCTGCTGCCAGCTGCGGGCGCAGTCGCGCAGCACGGCGTCGCCGGCCGCGTGACCCCGGGTGTCGTTGAGCAGCTTGAAGTGGTCGAGGTCGATCATCGCCACGGCGATCGGGAGGTCGCGGTCGCCGGCGATCCGCGGCGCCGTCTGCGCGTCCCACCCCCGGCGGTTCAACAGCCCGGTCAGCGGGTCGGTGTCGGCGGCGGCCTCGAGCTCGTGCTCCTTCGTACGCGCCGGGGTGATGTCCTGGTCGGTCCCCCACGCGCGCACCGCCCGGCCGGCCGCGTCCCGGTCGACGGTGGCGTGCGCACGGATCCAGACGACCTCGCCGCCGGGCCGCTGGACGCGGAAGTCGAGCGAGGTGCTGTCCGCGCTCCGCGTCACGTCGGCGACGTGCGCGAGGAACAGGTCGCGGTCCTCGGGGTGGATCAACCGCAGCATCAGGTCGGGGTCGGGGGTCACGGCGGGGTCGACGCCCATGAGCGCGAACATGAGCGGCGACCACTCGACGGTCCCGCGCGCGATGTCCCACTCCCATGCGCCGAGCCCGGCGAGCGTCTGGGCGTCGCGCAGCCGCTTCTCGGAGGTCTCGAGCGCCCGCTCCGCCACGCGGCGTGCGGTCACGTCGGCGGCGTCGATGAGCAGGCCGTCCTCGGTCCACGGCACGACGGTCACGTCGAAGGCGCCGTCGACGACGTCGCCGGTGAACCAGTCGACCGACAGGTGCAGCGGCTGGCCCGTGCGCGCGACGTCGAGGTAGGTCTGCTCGTACTCGGCCGCGACGGCCGGGAAGACGCGGGCGAACCTCTTGCCGGCGACCTCGGTCTGGCTGAGCCCGATGAGCTGCTGGACGTGCCTGTTGATCCACCGGACCCGCAGCGCCGTCGGCGCGCCGGACGGGTCGCGGTCCACCGAGACCAGCGTGACCGCGCGGGGCATGGCGTCGAGGGCCTGCGTGAGCTCGTCGTGGGCCGCGTGCAGCGCCCGTTCCACCCGGGTGGCGGCGGTGATGTCCGTCGTGGCCGCGACGGCGCCCATGACGGACCCGTCGCGGTCGATGAGCTGGCGGACGTTCATGCGCAGCAGCCGGCGGCCCGGACCGGGCCGGCCGAGCGAGACCGTGACGCCGTCGATCGTCCCTTCGCCGGGCGCGGCGGCCAGGGAGCGCTCGAGCGGTCGCTCGCCGACGGCCAGCGGGACCTCGGTGTCCGCGCAGAACACCTCCAGACCGGGCAGCCACTCCCCCACGGCCGCGCCCTCGTTCGCGACGCCGAAGCCGAGCGCTGCGTCGTTGACGACGGTGAGCTGCCCGCGGGCGTCCGCCGCGATGACACCGACGTCGATGGAGTCGAGGACCGCGAACAGCAGGTCGCGGTCGGACTTGGCCTGCCGGCGCGCCACGGCCAGCTGCTCGGCGGCAGCGGCCTCGGCGAGGCGCAGCCGCGTCATGCGGTGGAGCTGCGCCTCGGAGTCGCGGAGCTGTCGGCGCAGCTCGAGCTGTGCGACGACCTGGTCGGCGAGCGTCCGGAGCAGCCGCCGCTGGACGTCGGTGAGCGACCCCGGCTCGTACCCGATGACGCAGAGCGTCCCCAGGATGTGCCCGTCGCCGGTCAGCAGCGGGAACCCGGCGTAGGAGCGGATGTACGGCTCACCGGTGACCAGGGGGTTGTGGGCGAAGCGGTCGTCGGCGGTCGCGTCGTGGATCAGCAGCTCCTGGCGGGAGCGGACCACGTGGTCGCAGAAGGCGATGTCGCGACCCGTCTCGCAGAGGGGCATCTGCTGGCGGGAGAGGAACCACTGCCGGTTGGCGTCGATGAGGCTGATCAGCGCGGTGGGCACCCCGGCGATGTCGCACGCCGCGCGCGTGAGCGCGTCGAACCGCTCGTCGGGACCGGTGTCCAGGATCTCGTACGACTCGAGCGCGGCCAGGCGCCGTCCCTCGAGGTCGTCGGGCTCGGCCGGCGTCGGCCGAGGTCGAGTCAGCTCCACCCCGCTGCTATCGGCAGCACCGGCTCGCGACTGATCATCTAGAAGGCCAGCCGGATCGGGGAAGCCGGCGGCGACCCCCGTACATGGTCTTCTAGAAAGCACCTCGGCCACCGCGCGGCGGTTCTTGAGCGGCGGTGCATCCCGCTCGAGAGCGGTCCGTTCTTCGGCGAGGGTCGGCACTCAGTCCCGTACGCGAGTGGACCACGTCTCTGCAAGCAGGGACGTGGTCCACCTCAGGTCCTTCCTCTCAGGGGGTCGTCACAGGGCGAGGACCTCCGTCGCGTTGTCGTCTGTCTCCGACACCTTGCCGCGCAGGATCACCGCCGTCAGCACTGCGCCGATCCCGATGACGACAGCGGCCCAGCCGAACGCGGTTGTGTAGCTGTGGATGGTGGCGATCTCCGCGACCCTCGGTCCGGTGTGGGAGTGGAGGTAGCTGGTCAGCGCGGAGGCGGCGAGCGTGCTCAGCAATGCGGTGCCGATGGAGCCGCCGATCTGCTGGCCGGTGTTGACCAGCGCCGAGGCGACACCGGCGTCCTCGGAAGCAACTCGGGCCGTGGCGTTGCTCGTAGCGCTCGAGAAGACCAGGCCTGCGCCGAGGCCGAAGATGACCGTCGCCGGGAGGACGTTGACCAGGTAACTCGAGTTGATGTCGAGGTGGGCCAGGATGACCAGCGCAGCTGCGCAGACCGCAAGTCCGGGAGCGATGATGTAGCGCGGTCCGACCCGGCGGGCGAGCACGTTGACCGCGAGCTGGGAGGTGACGACCAGTCCGGCGGTCATGGGCAGGAAGGCCAGTCCGGAGTCGACTGCGGAGAACCCGAGGGTTTCCTGCAGGTAGTAGGTCAGGAACAGGAACATGCCGAACAGCCCGATGCCCAGGGACAGGATGCTCAGGTAGGAGCCGCCGCGGTTGCGGTCGAGGATGACCCGCAACGGCAGGACCGGGTTCGAGACCCTGGTCTGCACCGCCACGAAGGCAGCGAGCAAGGTCACGCCGGCGGCGAGGAAGATGAGCGTGATCGTGTCTGCCCAGCCATCGGTCGAGGCGTGCGAGAACCCGAAGACGATGCTGAACAGGCCCGAGGAGACGAGCAGGATCCCGGGCAGGTCCAGCTTCTGGCGGGTGGACCCGACGCGGTCGTGCAGGAGCAGAACGCCGCCGATGAGCGCGACAGTGGCGAACAGCAGGTTCACGTACATGCACCAGCGCCACGACAGGTACTCAGTGAGCACGCCGCCGAGGAGCAGACCGATCGCCGCGCCACCGCCACCGATCGCGCCGTAGATACCGAAGGCGCGGCCGCGCTCTTTCCCGTCGGTGAAGGTCGTCGTCAACAGTGAGAGCGCTGCCGGAGCGAGCATCGCGCCGAACATGCCCTGGACAGCGCGAGCGCCGACCAGCATGTCGAAGTTGACGGCTGCGCCTCCTACCGCGGACGCGGCGGCGAAGCCGACGAGCCCCACCATGAACAGGCGCTTGCGACCGAAGAGGTCGGCGAGACGCCCACCGAGCAGCAGCAGGCTGCCGAACGCGAGTGCGTAGGCGGTGACCACCCACTGCCGATCGGTGTTGTCGAAGCCCAGTGCCCGCTGCGCCGATGGCAACGCGATGTTCACGACCGTTGTGTCCAGCACGACCATCAGCTGCGCGCAGCCCAGAACGGCGAGGATCCACCACCGCCTGACGTCCTTCACATCTCTCGCGCCGGCGTCGCGTGTGGCGCCGGCCTCCCGTGCGGTGTCCAGAGTGGTCATCACAGCTCCCTCAGCAGTTCCGGATAGTTCTTATCCACTTCAAGGTACACGATCCGGAGGTGGTTCGTCCACTTATTCTGCCGCAGTCGCCGAGAGGAGGCGCAGAGGTCGTTGTCCGCTCCCGCAGAGCCGACGGGCGTCGCGCAACGGTCGGCCTCCGCGTGCGAGAAGATGACGCAGTGGAAGCGAGAGCGCGTGCCATGCGCAAGGACGTGCTCCGCAACCGGGCGCTGCTTCTGGCGTCCGCAGACGCCGTGGTCCGCGAGCACGGGACGAACCTGTCCCTCAACGAAGTCGCCCACCACGCTGGCGTGGGCGTCGGGACGGTCTACCGCCACTTCCCGGACCGCGAGGCGCTGATGAAGGTGATGTTCGAAGAGCGCGTCGACCGCGTGTACGAGATCATGTCGTCGCACCTCGATGACAAGGATCCGGTCGAGGGCTTACGCGACGCGGTGTTCGACATCTGTGAGATGCAGGCAACTGACCGCGGTGTCTGGGAAGTGGTCGCGGCAGGCGGCCGGGAGCCGCATCGCGAGATCGTTCAGACCCGGTTGCTGCCCCTGGCGCGGAAGCTCGTCCGGCGGGCCAACGCCACCGGTCGGCTGCGGACCAGGTTCGACGCCAACGACCTACCGGTGCTGCTGTGGACCGGCGGCGCGTTGAACGCCTACCTCGGCGCCGCGTCGCCCACCGGCTGGGGGCGCTACATACAGCTGATGTTCTACAGCTTTCTCACCGATGACGACCCTGCCCGCCGGCCGATCCGCCAGAAGGCTCCGAGCGTCGGTCAGATCGACGCCGCGATGCGCGGCTGGCGACCCACCTGACGCACGCCCTAGGCATGCAGGGCGAGCTTGTCCTGCGCGGACGTGAGCGCCTGAGATCGAAGCGCGGCGATCGCCGCATCCGACTGCAGGCCGGCGGGTAGTCGACTGCCCTGCAGGACGGCCCAGGCATCGCCTGCCGCTGCCAGGCCGCTCGCACCGACCTGGAACTCCTCGACCGGACACACTCCCAGCTCGATCTTCAGCGCGCTGCGAAGAGCTTCGAGGCCATCCCCGATGAGTGGTGGCAGAAGTGCGACGGCAGC
>CAJCIY010000312.1 GCA_903970495.1 Candidatus Melainabacteria bacterium
TTCCGATCTCGAGCGGCAGCCCGGCGTCGTGCGCGACCCGGGCGAGGCCCTCCAGATCAGCGACCTCGCCGGAGGGGTTGGAGACCACCTCGGCGTAGACCAGCTTGGTCTTGTCCGTGATCGCCGCCGCGTAGTCGGCCGGATCGGTGCCGGGCACGAACGTGGTGTCGACCCCGAAGCGGCGGAGCGTCACGTCGAGCTGCGTCAGCGTGCCGCCGTACAGGCTCGCCGCGGAGACGATCTCGTCGCCGGCGCCCGCCAGCGCGGCGAAGGTGAGGAACTCCGCGGCCTGTCCGCTGGCGGTCGCGACCGCGCCGATGCCGCCCTCGAGCGAGGCCAGCCGCTCCTCGAAGGCCGCGACCGTCGGGTTGGCGATGCGGCTGTAGATGTTGCCGTACTTCTGCAGCGCGAAGAGGTTGGCGGCGTCGGCGGTGTCGTCGAAGACGAAGCTCGTCGTCTGGTAGATCGGCACCGCCCGCGCGCCGGTGGCCGGGTCGGGGCTCCCGCCCGCGTGCAGGGCACGCGTGCGGAAGCCCCAGCTGCGGTCGGCCATCAGGCCGTCGTGGCTGCGCGCACCGCGGCGAGGATCTGGTCGGGCTCGGTCCGGGTCGTGTAGTCGGGGTGCACGTCGGCGAAGGTGACCTTCCGCTCGGCGTCGACCACGAGGACGGTCGGCATCGGGAGCTCCCACTCGCCGCCCGCGTTGATCGCCTCGAAGTCGTTACCGAAGGCGCGCTGAGCGGTCTGCACCTCGTCGGTCAGCGCGAAGACGAGACCGAGCTGACGGGCGAGGGCGCTGCCCGCGTCGGTCAGGACGGGGAAGGACAGCGCGTTCTTCTCCGCGATGGTGAGGCTGCCGTCGGGGCCCTGCGGGCTGATCGCCGCCAGGGGCACACCCAGCGCGTCGAGCGTCGGCAGCACCTCGTCCTGGTACGCCTTCAGCGCGACGTTGCAGTAGGGGCACCACGCGCCGCGGTAGAAGACCAGCACGGCGGGCCCGTCCACGACGAGGTCGGCGAGCGAGACCGGGTTGCCGGTGGCGTCCGGGAGCGTCACGTCCGGCACGAAGTCGCCCACCTGGACGGTCGTCGTGCGGTCCGTGGTCGCCTCGAGACGTACCTGCTCGGCGGCGAAGACGTCCAGCAGCTCCGCGGGGGCGAGGTCGGTCAGGCCGTTCTTGGTCTCGTCGAGGCGGTCGTGCAGGGTGGCGGTGCTCATCGGTCCTCCGGTGGATCGGTGGGTGGTCGGCCGGCTCGCTGGGGCCAGCACGCTGCGGGCCCGGGTCATTCCGCGACCCGGGCGCAATCCCTACCCGTACGGTAGCGATTCCCGGCTGGCCGCGGTGGGCAGGGACGGCGGATGCGCATCCTGCGGCGGCTGGTGGTCGTCGTGGTGGTCCTCGCCGGCCTGCTGGTCGCGGTCGACCGGGTCGGCGCGTACGCGGCCTCGCAGGCGGCGGCACACAAGATCCGCGACCAGGGCACGGGGACCGCGAACGTCCGGATCCTCGGCTTCCCGTTCCTGACGCAGGTCGCGCGCGGCGACCTGTCGACCGTCACGATCTCCGAGCGCGCGCTGTCCGGCAACGGCCTGACCTTCCGGACGATCTACATCACGGCCCACGGCACGCACGTGTCCCTGTCCGACGCGGTCAGGGGCCGGGTCTCGAGCGTGCCGATCGACCGCGTCGACGGCACCGCGGTGCTGACGTACGCGTCGCTGTCGGCCTCGATCCTGCGGGCGCTCGACGTCGGTTCGACCTTCACGCTCTCGCTGACGCCGGCTGGGACCGGTGACCTCGAGGCGCACGTGTCCGGGCCGGCCGGCCTGTCGTTCTCGCAGCAGGTGCCGGTGCCGACGGTCTCGGGTGGCCGGCTGCAGCTCGGCGCGTTCGTGCAGCGGTTCGCGGCCGTGCTTCCCCCGAGCGTCGCGAAGGAGCTGACGGTCGGGCTGCCGAGCCTGCCGTACGGGCTGACGTTGTCGACCGCCACGGCGCAGTCCGACGGCGTCCACTTCGCGGTCACCGGCCGGGACGTGACCGTCCAGTAGTCCTCATCGCGGATGCACAGGCCACGCTCACGACGGTCATCGGCAGCGCGGGCAGTCTCAGGCCATGGCGACGGTGAAGCGGTGGGCGAGCACGCTCCTCGTGGTCGTCGCCGTCGCGCTCGGCATCGTCTCGGCGAGCGAGGCGGTCGGCGGCCCGGCGACGGCGCACCCGGTGGTGCGTACCTGACGCCTACTCCCACTCGATGGTGCCGGGCGGCTTGCTGGTCACGTCGAGGGTGACCCGGTTGACCTCGCGCACCTCGTTGGTGATCCGGGTCGAGATCCGCGCGAGCACCTCGTACGGCAGCCGCGTCCAGTCGGCGGTCATCGCGTCCTCGGACGACACCGGCCGCAGCACGATCGGGTGGCCGTAGGTCCGCCCGTCGCCCTGCACGCCGACCGACCGTACGTCGGCGAGCAGCACGACCGGGCACTGCCAGATCTCGCGGTCCAGCCCGGCAGCGGTGAGCTCCTCGCGGGCGATCGCGTCGGCCGCGCGCAGGATCTCCAGCCGGTCGCGGGTGACCGCGCCGACGATGCGGATCGCGAGGCCGGGACCGGGGAACGGCTGCCGCTGCACGATCTCGGCGGGCAGCCCGAGCTGCTCGCCGACGCGGCGCACCTCGTCCTTGAACAGCGAGCGCAGCGGCTCGATGAGCGAGAACTGCAGGTCATCGGGCAGACCACCGACGTTGTGGTGGCTCTTGATGTTGGCGGTGC
>CAJCIY010000313.1 GCA_903970495.1 Candidatus Melainabacteria bacterium
CGTCACGACGACGGCCGCGGCGTACCTCGCCGGCGCGACCGCCCACGAGTCCCAGCTCGGCGCGGCCACCCGGGTCGCGGCCGGGCAGCGGCTCGCAGCGGCCCGCACGCAGGCTGCGAGCCGCTCCGAGACCCGCGCGCCGCTCGCGACGGCCGCGAGCTTCACCGGTCTCGCCTCCTGGTACGGGCCGGGCTTCCAGGGTCGCCCCACCGCCAGCGGCCAGCCGTACGACCAGGACGCGCTGACCGCGGCGAGCCGCACCCTGCCGCTCGGCACGCACCTGCAGGTCTGCCACGACGGAAGCTGCGTGACCGTCCTGGTCAACGACTGGGGACCGGTGCCGCGCTCGCGCGTCCTCGACCTCAGCCGCGCGGCGGCCGAACGGATCGGCATCTACGACGAGGGTGTCGGCGAGGTCACGGCCACCCCGGTCGGCTGAGCCGACGACGACGCCGGAGCCGGCTGCCGCAGGCTGCCCGTGTGCGACGCTGCGGGCGGCTGATCGGCAGCCGGCAGACCCCGCGAAGGAGACGTACGTGAGCGACCCCCAGTCCGGCGACCCGCTGCTCGTGGACCGGCACGACGACGGCGTCGTCGTGCTCACCCTGAACGTGCCCGAGCGGCGCAACGCCATGACCGAGCCGCTCACCGCCGCCTGGACCGAGACCGTCGCGTCGCTGCAGACCGACCCCGACCTGCGGGCCGTCGTCGTGACGGGGGCCGGCACCGTCTTCTGCGCGGGCGGCGACCTGTCGTGGATCTCCGGCGACGACCCGGCCGACGTCACGCCCGACCGGCTGCGGGCGAAGATGTACCCGTTCTACAAGGCGTGGCTCTCCGTCCGCGACCTGCCGGTCCCCGTCGTGGCGGCCGTCAACGGTGCGGCGGTCGGCGCCGGCCTGTGCCTCGCTCTCGCCTGCGATCTCCGGTACGCCGGTCCCCGGGCCCGCTTCTCCGCCCCGTTCACGAGCCTGGGGATGCATCCCGGCATGGCCGCGACCTGGCTCATCCCCGAGGCGGTCGGCATGCCCCGGGCGCGGGAGATCTTCTACACCGGCCGCGTCGTCCACGCCGAGGAGGCCGTGACGTGGGGCCTCGCGTCGGCGGTCGCCGACGACGTGGTCGCCCACGCGGTCGAGGTCGCGCACGGGATCGCCGCCACGGCGCCGGTCGCGGTCCGCCTCACCAAGGCCGCCCTCGCCCATCCCTACCGGCCGATGGCCGAGGCGCTGGAGTGGGAGGCTGCCGCGCAGCCGATCACGATGGCGACGAGCGACCTGGCCGAGGGCATGAAGGCCGCGGGCGAGCGGCGTCCGCCGCACTTCACCGGGCGCTGATACCGCTCCTGCAGCCGCCGGCTGCAGGCCCGGGACGGCACAAGCCCCCGGACCCGCACGACCCGTCCGGCTTCCCCTTCCGGACGCGCCGCCCGGACCGGGGGCTCGTTGGGAGAGACGTTAGGACCTGCCGGCACGCCGGTCCATGCACACCTGTGGACAACCCTGTGGACACCATGTGCGACCCGTTCGTGACGTGCTGTGGACGCGGTCGGGACAGCGCGGTGTCGCACAGGTGTCCGCCGGGTGGCCCACCCACCCGCCACCAGCGCGGACGCGATCGGCCCCCGGCGCGGGACCGAACGGCGCATCCACATCCTGGCGGCAGGCCGCTTCCGGGGCCGCCGAAGTGGCTAGCGTCGTCGTCATGCCAGCAGAACCGCCCGCAGCGCTGACGAGAGCGACCTCCGGCGCCGAGGTCGAGGTGCGCCGCAGCGCGCGGCGGCGGCGCACGGTGAGCGCATACCGGTCGGAAGGCCGGATCGTGGTGCTGCTGCCGGCGCGGATGAGCCGCTCCGAGGAGCAGCAGTGGGTCGATCGGATGGTCAACCGGCTGGAGCGGCGGGCGGCCCGGGAGGCCGCGCCGCCCGGAGACGCCGCGCTGCAGCAGCGCGCGGTGGCGCTCTCCGAACGATGGCTCGAGGGGCGGGCCCGACCGCGCAGCGTCCGGTGGTCGGACCAGCAGCAGCGCCGCTGGGGCTCGTGCAGCATCGATGCCGGTGCCATCCGGCTCTCCCGCCGGTTGGCCACGATGCCGTCCTGGGTAGTCGACTACGTGCTCGTCCACGAGCTCACGCACCTGCTGGTCGCCGACCACTCGGCGGAGTTCCACGCCTGGGTGGCCCACTATCCGGACACGGCGCGGGCGCAGGCGTTCCTCGCCGGCGTGGAGCACGGCACCGGGATGGGCCCGGAGGCGGACTGACCGGATCGGGCGGCGTGATCGCAGCGCGCCCGCGCAGCCACCTGCGCAGCGCGCCCGCGCAGCCGCTAGTCGGAGCCGCGCTCCGAGGCACCGCCGTCGTCGCCCTCGACCGGGCCCCGGTCGCCGTCGGCGGCGAGCTGCTCGAGCGCGGCGATCGGGTCGTCGCCCACCCAGTCCTCCCCCGTGCCGTCGGGGACGACGAAGGCTGCCGGGTCGTCGAGGTCGTCGGCCGTCGGCAGCAGGTCCGGGTGCGCCCAGAGTGCGTCCCGTCCAGCGACACCGCGGGCGGCGGTGAGCCCGTCCCACAGCGTCGCCGCCTCGGTCAGCCGCCGCGGCCGGAGCGTGAGCCCGACGAGGGCGGCGAAGCTCTCCTCGGAAGCGCCACCCGAGACCCGGCGGCGGCGCAGCGCCTCGCGCAGGGCGTCCGCCGCCGGCAGCCGGTCGTGGGCCGCGGCGGCCACCACGGTGTCCACCCAGCCTTCGACGAGCGCGAGCAGCGCCTCGAGCCGCCGCATGGCCTTGCGCTGCTCGGGGCTGTCCTCGTGCGCGAACAGGTCCGGGCCGAGCGCCCGCTGCAGGGCGTCCGGGTCGCTGGGGTCGATGCCCTGCAGCTCGCCGGCCGTGCGCTGCAGCTGCTCCGGGTCCACCGTGATGCCCCGGGCGTACTCCTCGACCGCGCCCAGCAGCGCGGACCGGAGCCAGGGGACGTGGTCGAACAGCCGCCGTGCCGCCGCCTCGCGGATCGCGAGGAAGAGGCGTACCTGGTCGAGGTCGGCGGCCTCGAGCTCGGCCGCGAACGCCGCGATGTTGCCCGGCAGCAGCGCGCGGGTGCCCGACAGGGGCAGGCCGACCGCCGCGCCGCCCAGCACCTCTGTCGCGAGCGCGCCCAGCGCCTGTCCGGCCTGTGACCCGAAGAGCATGCCGCCGACCTGGCCGAGCATGCCCATCATCGGGCCGAGCATCGCCTGCAGCGCCGCCGGATCCGACGGCAGCATGTCCTTCATCCCCGGGGGGAGCTGCTCGATGAGCTCCTCCGGCAGGCCGTTCTCGGCAATCTCGCCGAGACCGCCGGACAGCGCGCCGCCGAGGCCGTCGACGACCTGCTGGGCGACCGGATCGATCAGCTGGCGCCAGACCGGCAGCGTCGCGTCGATCCAGCCCACCCGGGTCCAGGCCTGGGCGTCACCGCTGGAGGCGGCCAGGTCGGTCGCCTCGTCGAGCCAGAGGTCCGCCAGCCGTACGGCGTCCGCGATGGCCCGTCGGTCGTCACCGGTCGGCGCGACGTCGCCGTCCGCGGCGGTGCGCACCGCGACCTGCCGCGCGAGGTCCCAGTTGACCGGGCCGCCCGACCACGACATCAGCTTCTCGATCTCGGCGAACAACGGCGCCTGGGAACGCCAGTCGTCGGGGTCGCCCGAACCGCCGGAGCCGCTGATGGGGAAGCCGATGCCCGCCATGCCCAAACGGTACGCGCGGCCGCCGCGCCGCCCGGGTGAGACCGGGGGGGTGCCCGATGTGTACGGGTCGTCCCTCGGCCGCGGGCTGGTCTAGTCTGAGGACACCTACCCCGCAACGTCTGAAGGCCCGCCCGTGATCGTCCTGGTCATCCCCGTCGCCGCACTGGTGCTCGCCCTGATGTGGGTGCGCTGGGCGCGCCAGCCGGAGAAGCCGCTCGACCCGGCGGCCCAGATCGCGGCACATCACCGCACCCTCGACGCGCTGGCCCCCGAGGCGGGCATCGCTCCCGTCCGGCAGCAGCGGCCCCGCACCCGGATGCCCTCGCTGCGCTGAGCGGCACCGGGTCGGATGCTCAAGTCCCGACCGGGCGCGTACGACCATCGAGGAAGAGACCGACCGCTTCCCGGCCGGTCCTGCTCACGGAGGTCGGCATGGGCGAGTCCGGCGGTGCCCAGGAGCACGTGCTGTTCTTCCACGACGTCGCGGGCGCGGCCCACGTCGAGCGGTTGCCGTCGCTCGCGACCGCCGTCCAGCGCGTCGAGCAGCTCGCGAACGACGAGGGCGTGGACGACTGCGAGCTGTTCGCCCTCGACCCCGTACGCCTGCAGCGCCAGCAGCGGTGGCACGTGGCCGTCGCCGCGGACAGCCGCGTGCCCGCACCGCGCAGCGCCGCCCCGACCGCCCCATCGGCTGTCCCGCCGGCGCAGGCCGCGCCGGAGCACGCCGACGCCCTGGACGTCGAGGTCGTCGACGAGGTGTTCCATGAGGTGGTCCGCGCCGTCGCCGACAGCGTCACGACCGACAGCGCGACCGCGGCCGGCCCGCCGACCGAGGCCCCCGAGCCGGCCGACGTGCTGCCGAGCTCGCCCCGAGGCCGCGGGCTGGGCTTCTTCGTCCACCAGTAGGCACCCCCGGGACGGGCCGTACGATCGCGCGGTGTCGCGTCGGGCCGCCTGCTCCGTCGCCGCGGTCGCGGTGGCCGTCCTGGTGGGACTGCTGTTCGTCGTCCCCGCCAACTACGTCGTCCTCGGCCCCGGCCCGTCGTGCAACACCGTCGGGAACGGCGCCGCCCGCTGCCCGTCGACCGTCGGGGACGGCCGCGGCCCGCTGATCACGGTGCCCGCCGCCGACGACCACCCCAG
Source organism: Candidatus Melainabacteria bacterium (assembly GCA_903970495.1). Taxonomy (GTDB): domain Bacteria; phylum Actinomycetota; class Actinomycetes; order Mycobacteriales; family CAJCIY01; genus CAJCIY01. The sequence goes on from CAJCIY010000313.1 coordinate 4,863, forward strand.
CTCCTCGACGCTCGCGTTCATGACGGTCAGCCAGGACGACGGCCGACCCTCGATCGGGCAGGCGCTGTTCGACTCCGTGCGCCCGGGCCACGCCGTCGTCCCGCGCGAGGAGATCTACCCGCCGGGCACGAGCACCGGCCAGGTCTCGCAGCAGGACCGCAGCGACATGGTGCAGGCGCAGGACGTCGCGGTCGTCGCGGCAGAAGGCATCCTGGGCCTGGACCGCACCACCGTCGAGAAGGTCGACGCCGGGCCGGCCGCGGGCGTGCTGCAGCAGGGCGATGAGCTCCTGACCGTCGACGGCCAGGCGGTCACGAGCGCCGCGGGCTTCGTCGCCCTCACCCAGGGCGACAGCACCACGACCACGTACGCGGTGGGGATCGACCGCGGCGGCGTCCGCTCGACCGTCGACCTGCACAAGGCGCGGACGGGCAAGCAGGTGCTGTTCGGGATCGGCGTCACGGACGTACCGACCATCCCGGTCTCGATCACGCTCGACCCGAACGCCATCGGTGGTCCGAGCGCCGGGATGATGTTCGCCCTCGGGGTGTACGACCGGCTGACGCCCGGCAACCTGACCGGCGGCGTCGTGGTCGCGGGCACCGGCCAGCTCTCCGACGACGCCGGTGACGTGATCCCGATCGGCGGCATCCAGCAGAAGCTCTACGCCGCCGCGCACGACGTTCACGCCACGCTGTTCCTCGCACCGCAGGGCAACTGCTCCGACACCGTCGGTGCTGTCCCGAAGGGCCTGCGGGTGGTGCCGGTCTCGACGCTGCGCCAGGCGCTGTCGGTCCTCGCGCAGGTGCGCGAGGGCGACACCGCGGACCTGCCGCACTGCTGAGCCGCGCTGCTGACCTGGTCCGTTGTGATCAAGCCTGTGCCCGCGGGAGGGTCACTTCTGATCAACCTGGTCCGATCGGGGTTTCGGCGGGGCGTTCGCTCCTAGACTCCCGACGTGCAACAGGGCGAGCCGTTCGCGCTGGTCGCGGCGGCGCAGCTGCTCGCGGTGGGCGCGTTCCTCGGCCTCGCTGCCGCCTTCCTTCGCGCGCCGCTCCGCGCCCGCGGCCGACTGGGCACCGCCGTCGCCGTCCCCGGTAGCGTCGGCGCCGTCGCGCTCGCCGTCGCCGCGGCCCTGGTCGGCATCCGCCTGGGCCACCCCACCGGATCGGCGCTGCTGTGGCTCGCGGTCGGCGGCTTCGCGCTCGTCGCCGTCGGCCTGCTCGCCCGGCCGCCCAGCCGCGCGCTGAGCATCGCGCCGCTCGGAGCGGCGCTGCCCCCGGCTGCGCTGGCCGTCGCAGCGGGGGTGATCGCCGCGGCGGCCGCCCTCCGCGTACGCGGGATCCCGGGCCGGGTGCTCGCCGCGGGACTGCTGCTGTGCGGCGGCGCGTACGCACTGGCGCCGGCCTCGGTCGACCACGTCGCCGCGGGCGAGGCGCTGCTGTCGATGCGGCTCGCCGGCTCGGCGCTGCTGCTCGCGGCCCTGGTGTGGTTCGGCCGGCGTTCGCTGCTGGCCAAGGTCTTCGCCGTCGTCGGGCTCGGTGTGCTCGCCACCGCGATCGCGACCGCCTGCGTCGTCGGCACGGTGGTCGCCGACCAGCTTGCCGACGACCAGACCGGGCAGCTGCGGCAGGCCGCGGTCGGCACAGCCTCGGACCTGCAGTCCGACACCGTCACCGCCGTGCAGCTCGCCGAGCTGATCGCGGCGTGCTCGCCGTCGACGACGCTGACCTGCGCGCGGGGCATCGC
>CAJCIY010000314.1 GCA_903970495.1 Candidatus Melainabacteria bacterium
AACACCGCCGCCAAGACGAGCGGCGTCATCGCGGTCTCGAACTCCTACGGCGGCAGCGAGTCCACGTCGGACAAGACCTACGACACCGAGTACTACGACCACCCCGGCATCGCGATCACCGCGTCCTCGGGTGACGACGGCTACGGCGTCGAGTACCCGGCGGCCTCGCAGTACGTCACCGCCGTCGGCGGCACCTCGCTCTCGACCGCGAGCAACGCCCGCGGCTGGACCGAGACGGTGTGGAGCGGAGCGGGCGCCGGCTGCTCGGCGGACGACGCCAAGCCGACATGGCAGAAGGACACCGGCTGCTCGAAGCGCACGGTGGCCGACGTCTCGGCCGACGCCGACCCGGACACGGGCGTCGCGGTCTACGACTCGACCTCGTACGAGGGCGAGAGCGGCTGGCTGGTCTTCGGCGGCACGAGCGTCGCTTCCCCGATCATCGCCAGCGTCTACGGGCTGGGCGCGACGCTGTCGTCGGGCACGTACACGTCGAACCTCTACAGCCACACCACCTCGCTGTACGACGTGACCAGCGGGTCGGACGGCTCCTGCGGCGGCACGTACCTGTGCACCGGCGAGAAGGGCTACGACGGCCCGACCGGCCTCGGCACCCCGGACGGGGTCGGCGCCTTCTAGGTCCCGCGTGACGACGTCAGGGCCGGTCCCGCTGCGGCGGGGCCGGCCCTCGACGTTCTCAGCTCGCCGCGGCGCGGCTCTCGGCGGCCTTCGCGAGCCCGTCGAGGAACCGGCGGGCGGGCACGGCGAGATCCTCGCGCGGCCCGTCCAGCGCCAGCGTCGCGCGGGTCCCGTCGCCGTGGCGGACGAGGGTCACCGCCCCGTCCGTACGGTCGTAGGAGCCGCCGGAGACCTGGAACCGGGCCACGAACGAGGTGGGCGTGCGCCGCGGCGGCAACGCCTCGATGTGCAGCCGCTCGAGGGTGCGGCGCGAGGCGACGGTCACCGCGAGCGTGTGACCGCCCTCGCGCGCGTCGACCTTCAGTCCCGGCCACCACCGCAGCGCGTCTGCGCTGGTGAGCAGCAGGGCGGCCCCGGTCGGGTCGGCCGCGAGGTCGCGGGACACCTGCACCGTGCTGGCCATGCCCCACCGTCCCTCGCCGCCGTGTCGGAACCCTCCGGACAACGGTAAGCACGGCAGGTGGGCCCAGGCGTCCTGGAACAGCCGTGCGCTTGCTCACACGGCGGCCGTCACTCGCAGCCCTGCGTCGACACCGCTCCCTGCGCCCGCTCGCCCGCGCGGGCGTCCGGCAGCACCTGCGCGGCGGTGAGCGCGAACCCGGTGTCGGCCATCGACGTCGCGGCGGCGAACACGACGCCGTAGACCCGGCCGTCCGTCGCCAGCAGCGGGCCGCCGGAGTTGCCCGGCAGCACCTGCGCGCGGACCGCGTACACGTCGCGGGTGACCGTGTCGGTCTGGTAGATGTTCGGGCCGGTCAGCTGCTGCCGGTCGCGGATCCGCGCCGCGACCGGGCGGAACGGGCCGTCCTCCGGATAGCCGGCGACGACACCGGACGCGCCGGCCGCCCCGACCCCGGCGAAGCCGAGCGCCCTCGCGTCCAACCCCGGTACGGCGAGCACGGCCACGTCGGTGTCCGGGTCGAAGAGCACGACGGTCGCGGCCAGCGAGCCGCCGCCCAGCGGGTAGACCCGCGGCGCGGTCACGCCGCCGACGACGTGCGCGTTGGTCAGAACCCGGTCCGGCGCGATGACGAAGCCGCTGCCCTCGAACGTCCGGTCGCAGCTGGGCGCGTCACCGCGGATCTTCACGATCGAGCCCTCGTCGGCCCGGACGGCCGCCGAGCTCGCGACGGCCGGGTCGGGCGGCGAGACCGGCGCGACCGACTCCGTGGACAGCGGCCCGACGATCTCGGGGAACCCGCTGTCGTCGACGAAGCGGCGGAACTGCGCCAGGTCGGCCCGCGCGAAGGTGGGGATGCCGCCGTCGACCGCGGCGATGACCTCCGACCGCCGGACCTGGGCGGCGAGGTCGGTCCGGCTCGCCGTGCTGGTGACCACGGTGCCGAAGGCCCACGCGACGACGAGCAGGGCCACGACGAGCAGCGCCCCGCCGCCGACGCTGTCGACCGCACGGATCGGACGCCAGGTGAGACGGGTACGGATGCGCAGCCCCACCGCCGTCGCGACGACCGTACCGAGCACGGCGAGCCCGACGACGCACGCGGTGCCGACGACCGGTGCCGAGATGCTGTGCGCGTGCCGGACGGCAGCCGGGGTCAGGCGTACGCCGAGGTAGCCGCCACCCAGCAGGCCGGCGAACCAGAGCACGCCGTAGACGAGCCCCTGCCGGAAGCCGGAGACGGCGACGACCGCGCACAGCACGAGGAGCACGACGTCGAGCAGGTCACCGTGCACGGGCCGCAGCGTAGGCACCCCGGCTGTGCGGCCGATGAGAGCCGCGCGGCCGGCTCAGGAGATGGTGAGGGTGCCGCGCATCCGCTCGTGGACGGTGCAGATGAAGTGGTAGACGCCGGGCTGGGTGAACCGCAGCGTCACCACGACGAGCCGCTGCTGATCTCCGACGTCCCGCCCATCGGACCGTCGGTGAAGGTCAGGTCGTGCGCCAGCCCGCCGGTCGTGGTCAGCACGATCCTGACCGTGCCGACGTGCGCCCGCAGGTCGGTCTGCATGAAGCGCACCCCAGGGC
>CAJCIY010000315.1 GCA_903970495.1 Candidatus Melainabacteria bacterium
CCTCGGTGCTGTCCACGCCGATGAGCACGGCTTCCACGGTCAGCCCGCGGCGGCGACGCTGCGGGTGCCGCCGCTCGGCGCGCTGATCCTGACGTACGAACCCTGACCGTCAGGGCAGCGGGAAGCGCGCCTCCCGCTGCAACGGCACGTAGCTGTTGCGGCCCAGCGCCCGCTTGGTGCTCCCGATGGTGTGTGCCAGCGGTCGGGCGACGGCTGCGTTCAGGATCCACACCCGGCGGGTCGTACGCCCGAGGTTCGGGCCGGTGCCGTGGACGGTGTGGACGCTGTGGATGGCCGCCCCGCCGGCATCGACCGGCACGGCGACGGTGTCGTGGTCGTCCCAGCTGAGGCTGCGGACCGGCGCGCCCGCGCTGCTGCGCCGCTCGGCGTGCGGGAGCGGGCCGAGCAGGTGGCTGCCGGGGCCGTAGCGCATGCAGCCGTCGTCGAGCCCGACGTCCTGCAGCGGGATCCAGATCGCGATGCCGGTGGCGTCCGGTCCCGCGTACCCGGAGTCCTGGTGCCAGGGGGTCGGGGCGCTGGGGCCGGCAGGCTTGAAGATCGCATGGTCGAAGGCGAGATGTGCGCGCGGGCCGAGCAGCGAGCGGGCGACCTCGGACCAGAACGCGAAGACCGGCGTGCCCAGCAACCGCGGCTCGAGGCGGCTCGGATACAGCACCTCGGGCACCCGCGCTGCGCCGGACCCCGGTACGAGGTCGTGACCCCGACCGTCGGGGAGCTCGTGCAGCCGGTCGAAGAGCGGGTCGAGGAGCTCGGCGACGTCATCGAGATCGGTCTGTCGGAGCCCGCTGTCGTCGACGTGCAGGTAGCCCTGGGCGGCGAGCAGTGCCCGGTCGTCGCGTACCTGCTGCTGCACGTGACGATCGTCGGGGAGCGGATGCCCGCGATCAATAGTCCGTTCGGACCGCACGCCGAGACGGGCGTTGCGCCACGTCCGGGGGCGCCGCTGTCCACGAAGGTCCGTGGCTGCTCGGCCAGTCGGGTGATTCGGCACACGTTTCACGCGGCGTGAAGATTGACGCCTTGTAAAATTCCCCGCCCCGTCTGGCGTTGGCCCCACCCGGATGGTTGAGTCGGCCACGCAGCAGGAACCGAGCCCGATCACGTCGACGTCAGGTCCACCTGATGTGACGCAGCCGGCTCTCTGCATCAGGGGGAAGTGCTTTGCACTCCGCGATAGCGCACGTCAACAACCACGGCTTCATCATCCCGGTCGGCATCACCGGACTCCTGTCCTGGAGCGTCTGGCTGCTGCGGTTCGTGGTGTCGAGGACGTACCGGCCGTTGCCCGACGGCTTCACCAGCACGACGTCCGTCGTCGTCCCGAGCTTCCGCGAAGACCCCGACATCGTCATGCGCTGCCTGCAGAGCTGGCTCGCCGAGGACCCGACCGAGGTCGTCGTCGTCCCCGACGTCGAGGACCTCGAGGTCATCGAGCGGCTCAACGCTGTCGGCGACACCCGCCTGCGGGTGCGCCCGATCCGGCACACCGGGAAGCGGTCCGCTCTCGCGGCGGGCATCCGCGCCTCGACCTCGGAGATCCTGGTGCTCACCGACTCCGACACCATGTGGCGGCCCGGCCTGCTCAAGGCCGTGCAGGCGCCCTTCGAGGACCCGGCGGTCGGCGGTGTGGGGACGCGGCAGAGCGCGTTCCAGGCGATGTCGAGCACCTGGCGGCGGGTCGCCGACTGGCTGATCGACATCCGCTACCTTGACTACGTCCCGGCGCAGAGCCGGGTCGGCGCGATCGCGTGCCTGTCCGGTCGCACCGCCGCCTACCGCCGCGCCGCCGTCATGCCGGTGCTGCCGCACCTGGTGGACGAGTTCTTCCTGGGTCGCCGCTGCATCGCCGGCGACGACGGCCGGCTCACCTGGCTGGTGCTCGCCGCCGGCTGGAAGACCCGGCACCAGTCGAGCGCGCACGCCGAGTCGATGTTCCCCTCGACGTTCCGCGCGTTCCTCAAGCAGCGGGTCCGGTGGAGCCGCAACTCCTACCGCTGCTACCTGACGGCGATGTGGAAGGGCTGGCTGTGGCGGCAGCCGCTGCTGACCCAGCTCAGCGTCATCCAGGTGATGCTCACGCCGGTCACGATGGGGATCGCGGTCCTGTACTTCTCGCCGTGGCTCAGCCACCCGCACGGGCGGGAGGCCGTCTACGCGGTGGTCTGGCTGCTCGGCGGCCGGGCGCTGCGCGGGATCTCGCACCTCCGGCACCGGCCGGCCGACATCGTGCTGCTCCCCCTCGTGGTGCTGATGACGATCTTCATCGCGCTGCCCGTCAAGACGTACGCCTTCCTGACCATGAACAGCCAGGGCTGGCTGACCCGGGACGCCTCCCACATGGGCGGCGAGGGTCAGACCGCGGCCACCCTGCAGCAGGCCTGAGGACGGACTCATGCATCTCAAGCAGTACCTCGTGCCCGTCGCCGCGGTCGGCGTCATCGCCGCGGCCGCGGTCCTGCCCACCCTGTACGCCAGCCGGGACTCCGCGCCGAAGGCCCTGCCGTCGGAGGTGGCGGCGGCGGAGGCCGTGACACAGACACCGGTCTCGGTGCCCGCGGCGCTGTCCGTGCCGTCGGGGCGCCCCGCCCCGCTCGCCCTCTCCGGCGCGCAGGGCGTGGAGGCGGCCAGCCTGGTCGCCTCCGAGGACGCGCGGCTCCGCACCGTCCTGCGCGCGTCGCTGCGCCTCACGGCGCCGACGATCGTCTCGACGCCGGGGTCGCTGCCGACCCTCGTCCTGCCGGCCACCCAGAGCGTCTGGTCGCTCTCGACCCTCGAGAGCGTCGGTGCCGCCCGCCAGCTCGGCGCGTCGTCGGTGCTGCTCACCGAGAACGTGTTCGTGGCACCGCACGCCCGGCTGGTGATCACGGGCATCGACCAGCTCCTGCTCGCCAGCAGCGCCAGCGGGTTCACCTCGCTGGTCGACTGGCAGGGTCACCTGTCGCTGTCCTCGACGTCGGCGACGTCGATGCTCGGGGTGAGCTCCTGGGACCAGTCGTTCTCCCGACCGGACACCGACGTGGCCGACGGCCGGGCCTATGTCCGTGACGTCGGCGGGGAGATGACGCTCGACCGCGTCGATGCTGACGACCTCGGGTTCTGGAGCGGCCGCACCGGCGGGGTCGCCTGGACCGGCCGGTCGGCGACGCCGGGCACCGGCGGCGCCACGGCGTCGCAGTTCCACGACGGCTTCTACGGCGTCTTCGCGACGCATGTGGACAAGCTCGCCTTCCGGTCCGATGCCTTCTTCGACAACCAGCGCGACGGTCTCCGGCTGCACCGCGGGTCCACCAGCACCGTCGTCGCCGACAGCTCCTCCTACCGCAACGACGGCGCGGGCATCGCCATCGCGCGGGACAACGCCGGCAACGTCATCGAGTCCACCGTCGTGCAGGACAACGGCGGCGACGGCATCGATGTCGACAGCCGCCCGCTCTCCCAGGGCGCGGGACCCTCGGGTGACGCTCCCGGAGGCAGCTCCGGAACGCAGGTCCTCGGCAGCAACGTGACCGGCAACGCCGGCCTCGGCGTCCTGCTCGAGGGCGGGTCCGGCGTGATCCTCCGCGGCAACTCCGTCTGCTCCGCCACCAGCGCGATCGAGATCCGCGACAGCGCGTTCGGCGTCGTCGTCGACGACAACGAGCTGCCCTGCCACGGCCGGGACGACGTCGTCCTCGATCCGGGCACGAGCCAGTCGGCGGTCACCGGCAACGACCTCAGCGGCGAGCGCATCGGGGTGCTCGCGGAGGGCGTCTCGCAGGTGACGATCCAGGGCAACCGCATCGCCGGCGCCTCGGTCTACGGCATCTCGGTCCGGGGCGCGGCCGGCACCGACCTCGTCTCGGCGAACACCATCTCCGGCGCGGGCTACCGCGCCGTGGACACCATGTCGGCCAGCTCGGCGCCGGAGCTCACGCAGAACGACAGCACGCAGTTCCGGTTCCGCCGGACGAGCGGCATCGTGGCCTACCTCCGGTTCCACCCCCTGCTGTACGTCTGGGTCGGGGCGATCGGCGTCATCCTCGCGATGTCGCTGCTGCGCTACGGACGGCGCCGCGGCGCCGGCGACTACGCGCCGTACCCGGCGTCGAACCCGACACCGACCGCGCCGCCGAGGCCCTCGCCGGTGCCGACGGCCCAGACGCGGGCCGTCCTCGTCAAAGCCGACGTCGTGCCACCGGTGCACGTCGAGCACGCCCACCCGGCCCACGCCACCCGGGCGACCAGCGGCTCGGCGACGCGGGTGGCCGCGGCGCACGCGCCGGCCGGCTCGAGGATGGTCATCGACCTGCGCGACGACGAGACGACCGAGACGGAGCCGGGCGACGACCGCCTCCGCATGCTCGCCCGGTCGTCGAGGCGCGCGGTCCGAGCTGACGGGCGGTGATGCGGATGGCTGCGGCTGCTGCCGCTGCGGTCCTCGGTGCCGGTGCGATCGCCGGCTGCGGCGCGCACCACGACGCCGTGCCGGCACCGACCACCCCCTCGAGCTCGCACTCGGCTGCGGCGTCGAGCACTGACGCACCGGCGTCGGCTTCCTGCCCGAGCGGCGAAGCCGTGACGAACGCGAAGCAGCTGCAGAGCGCCCTGTCGGCGGCGCGGCCCGGCACCTCGATCGTGCTGAGCCCCGGGCAGTACGTCGGCAACTTCACCCTGACGGTCGCCGGCACGCAGGCCGCTCCGGTGGTGCTGTGCGGGCCGTCCACGGCGGTGCTCGACGGTCACACCACCGGCTCGGGCTACGTCCTGCACCTCGACCACGCGACGTGGACGACGGTCGAGGGCCTGTCGGTGACCGACGGCCAGAAGGGCGTCGTCGTCGACCACGGCAGCCACGACACGGTGGCCGACCTCACCGTCTACGCGATCGGCGACGAGGGCGTCCACCTGCGCGAGTTCACGACCGACTCGACCGTACGCGGCAACCACATCTCGATGACCGGACTGCTCGACCAGAAGTACGGCGAGGGCGTCTACATCGGGACGGCCAACAAGAACTGGTGCGAGTACACGGGCTGCCAGCCCGATGCGAGCAACGACGACGTGGTCGAAGGCAACACGATCAGCGACACCACGGCGGAGAACATCGACATCAAGGAGGGGACCACCGGCGGGCTGATCGAGGGCAACAGCCTCTCCGGCGACGGTCTCACCCCTGCCGGCGCGACCGCCTGGGTCAACGTCAAGGGCAACTCCTGGCGGGTGATCGACAACCACGGCCAGACGAGCCCGAAGGACGGGTTCCAGGTGCACCAGGTGCTGTCGGGCTGGGGCGAGGACGACTCGTTCTCCGGCAACTCCGCCGTGGTCGATGGCAAGGGCTACGGCTACTACGTCCAGAGCAAGCGGCTCGATGCCGTCGTGGACTGCAACAACACCGAATCCGGCGCTGCGAAAGGGCTGACCAATGCCGTCTGTGTCCAGAGCTGACCTGTCCCCCGAGCCGGTCGTCCGGCCCCGCCTGACGGTGCTCGGCACCGGCTACCTCGGGGCGACGCACGCGGCCTGCATGGCGCAGCTCGGGTTCGAGGTGCTCGGGGTCGACGTCGACGCCAGCAAGATCGCGACGCTCGCCAGCGGCCGGGTGCCGTTCTACGAGCCCGGCCTCGAGGAGGTGCTGGAGGGCGCGATCGCGTCGGGCAACCTGCGCTTCACCACCTCGTTCGAGGAGGCTGCCGCGTTCGGCGACGTCCACTTCGTCTGCGTCGGCACCCCGCAGAAGCCGGGCGAGATGGCGGCCGACATGTCCTACCTCGACGCGTGCCTCGACATGCTGCTGCCGCACCTGCGGCGGCCGGCGCTCCTGGTCGGCAAGTCGACCGTGCCGGCCGGGACCGCCGACCGGGTCGCGGCCCGGATCGCGGCCGAGGCGCCCGCCGGGAGCTCGCTCGCGTGGAACCCCGAGTTCCTGCGCGAGGGGTACGCGGTGGAGGACACCCTGCACCCCGACCGGCTCGTCGTCGGGACCGTGCGGGAGACCGACCTGCAGACCATGCGGACCGTGTACGCACCGCTGCTCGAGGCCGGCGTCCCGATGGTCGAGACCGACTTCGCGACCGCGGAGCTGGTGAAGGTGTCGGCGAACGCGTTCCTCGCCACCAAGATCAGCTTCATCAACGCGATGGCCGAGGTGTGCGAGACGACCGGGGCCGACGTCACGCAGCTGTCGAAGGCGCTGTCCTACGACACCCGCATCGGCGGCCGCTTCCTGCAGGCGGGCCTGGGCTTCGGCGGCGGCTGCCTGCCCAAGGACATCCGGGCGTTCATGGCGCGGGCCGGCGAGCTCGGGGTCGACCAGGCGCTGTCGTTCCTCAAGGAGGTCGACGCGATCAACCTGCGCCGCCGGGCCCGTACGGTCGACCTCGGCCGCGAGCTGCTCGACGGGTCGTTCGCGGGCGCGAAGGTCACCGTGCTCGGGGCCGCGTTCAAGCCCGACAGCGACGACGTCCGCGACTCCCCCGCCCTCGACGTCGCCGCGACGATCGCCCGGCAGGGCGGCAGGGTCACGGTCTACGACCCGAAGGCCAACGCCAACGCCGAGCTGCGCCACCCGGAGCTCGCGTACGCGTCGTCGACCGCCGAGGCCCTGGCCGGCGCCGACCTGACGCTGCTGCTGACGGAGTGGCGCGAGTTCCGCGAGCTCGACCCCGCGGAGGCCAAGCAGGCGGTCGCGATCCCGCAGATCGTCGACGGGCGCAACGCGCTCGACGCGGTGGCGTGGCGCAGCGCGGGCTGGACGTACCGCGCGCTCGGCCGACCGTGACCAGACGCCTGCTCGCGGCCCTGGCCGCGGTCGCGCTCGCCGGCGGGCTGGCCGGGTGCGGCCTGCCCGGGCACCGGACGACCGGCGACACGCTCGCCGGCCTGCCGCAGCCCGAGCTGCCCACCTCGCAGGGTCCGGGCGGGGCGCTCGCCGCCGCGCCGACGTCGGTGGTCGCGGAGCCGCTCCGGGGCAGGACGCCCGGCGCGGTGCTGCGGCTGAACGCCACCCAGGTCTGCGCGCTCGACCGGAAGGCGAAGCCGGTCGTCCCGGCCGCGCTGCGCACGAAGGTCTTCGCGGCCTACGGCCTGCGCTACCCGAACGCGGACCACGACCTCGACGCCCTCGTCCCGCTGTCGCTCGGTGGGGCTTCGACCGCGGCCAACCTCTGGCCGCTGGCCACGGGCACCGCCCTGCACGAGAAGTTCCAGCTCGACCAGAAGCTCCGCACGCTGGTCTGCAGCGACGAGATCTCGTTGCAGACGGCGCAGCACGAGGAGGAGGACGACTGGTACCAGGCGTGGCTCACCAACGTCGACCCTGAATAGCCCGGACGGCGCAACGGTCGCTGGCCCGGCTGCGTCGATCACCGGGGCATGCGAGCACTCCTCCTGTGCGGTGTGGCCTGCGCGGTCGTCCTCGGCGCCGCGCCGGTCCATGCGTCCAGCTCCCGCATCTCCTGCCCGTCCCACCGCCATCACCACGGCGTCTGCGAACCGGCGAAGGGCGGCACCGGCGTGACCGGCTCGGGCGGGACCAGCTCGGGCGGCACGAGCTCGGGTGGCACCAGCTCGGCTCCGACGACCGCCGGGACCGCGGCGCTGGAGCAGCTGCTCGGCCCGGCCTTCGCGGGCAAGGCGTTCGGCGCGTTCACGAACCAGGACGCGGTGCTCAAGGGCGGCGTAGTCACCGTCTCGTACGCGGCGGGCTCGAGTGCGCCGTCCGCGCACGGCCCGTCCGGGGGTGCGCAGCTGGCGGTCCCGCTCGCGACCGGCCCGAAGACCACGGCGACGCTGTCGTACGAGGTGCGGTTCCCGGTCGGCTTCCAGTTCGTCAAGGGCGGCAAGCTGCCCGGGCTCTACGGCGGCGACGAGCCGTTCTCCGGCGGCGCCCACACCAGCAACGGCTGGTCGGCGCGGTTGATGTGGCGCACCGGCGGGGCCGGCGAGGTCTACGCGTACTTCGCCGACACGACCGGCTACGGCGACAGCATCCAGCGCGGCGCGTTCCACTGGCTCGCGGACGGCGAGTTCCACCCGGTCGTCGAGACGGTGACCATCAACTCGCCCGGTGAGAGCAACGGCGTCGTCACGCTGGACTACGACGGCCGGCGGGTGATCACGGCGACCGGGCTGGACATCACCCACCGCAACGTGCCGGTGGGCGGGGTGTTCTTCTCGACCTTCTTCGGCGGGCACGACGCGTCGTGGGCGCCCACCACCGCCCAGCACGTCGACTTCACCGCGTTCGGCTGACACCGCTAGCGCGGCGGGGTTGGCCGCTGTGAGCGGTGCTTCGGCACCGAACGCCGGGATGTGGCGTTGGCGACACCGTTTTCTCTTTGTCCTGCCAGTGGGCACACTGGATGGATGGATGTCGAGAAGCGGCCCTGGGGGCAGTACGTCGTGCTGGCGGACCACGGTGGCAACTACAAGGTCAAGACGATCCACGTCGAGCCGGGTCACCGGTTGTCGCTGCAGTCGCACGAGCACCGCAGCGAGCACTGGTACGTGACCTCGGGCTCCGGCGTCGTGTGGCTCGACGAGGACCGCGTGCCCGTGACTCCGGGCGCTTCGGTCGACATCGCCGTCGGCGTCCGTCACCGGGTGTCGTGTGACGGCGACGAGCCGCTGGTGTTCGTCGAGGTGCAGCACGGCACGTACTTCGGCGAGGACGACATCGTTCGGTACGACGACGACTACGGCCGCCAAGTCGGATCCGCCTCCGCGTGAGATCACACCTGGCGGCCGCTTAGAACAACGCAGCTGCAAGGTCTCGGCGTGCCCTCGCGACGGCCGGGTCAGCCTCGCCGACGACGTCGAACAGGTCCAGCAGCCGCTCCCGCGCGGCGTTGCGCTCATCGCCGCTCGTCGAGCGGATCACCTGCAGCAGCAGCGCGAACCCCTCCTCCGCCCGCTGCGCCAGCACCATCACGTCCGCGGCCGAGCAGGCGGCCTCGACGTCATCGGGGTTCGCACCCAGCCGCGCCTGCAGTGCCTGCGGGTCGACCGACTCGGTACGCGCCAGCAGCGCCGTCCGCGCCAGACCGCTGCGCGCCTCGGCCCGCAGCTCCGCGCTGACGCCCGGCCGGTCGGCCAGTCGCTGGTACGCCTCGGTCGCGCCCGCGAGGTCGCCCGACATCATCGCCTCGTCGCCCGCCTCCAGGTCCGGGTCGAGGGTCGGCGCCGCCGCGTCCGCCTCACCCGCGGCCGCACCGAGTGCGCCGAACTGGCCGGCGCGGGCGGCGGCGACCAGCTGCGTCAGCCACTGGCGTACCTGCGACTCGGGCAGCGCTCCCGTGAACTCCGACACGACCTGGCCGTTGACGATCGCCTTGACGGCCGGGATGCCCTGGACCTGCGCGGCCTGCGCCAGCCGCGGGTTCGCGTCGACGTCGATCTTGGCGAGGATCCACTGCCCGGCGGCCTCGTCGGCCAGCTTCTCCAGGATCGGCGACAGCTGCCGGCACGGGCCGCACCAGGTGGCCCAGAAGTCGATGACCACGGGCACGCTGTCGGAGCGGGTGAGCACGTCAGCCTCGAACGAGGCCTCGGTCACGTCGATCGCGTGCGAGCTGCCCGCACCGGGTGCCGGCGCGGGGGTGCCGAGCCCGTCCAGGGGGACGGCGCCGGCGAAGCGGATGCTGGTCGGGTCCATGGCCATGTGTGCCAGTCTCTCAAAGGCCTGTCGGCGGGGGCGAGTTGCCCGCTCCGCCCCACAGCTCGAGGTCGGCGAAGTCGAAGCCCGGCGAGACGATGCACGCCACCAGCGCGGCCCGGGGTCCGGCCGGCTCGGCGCTCTGCCACACCCCGGCCGGCACGAGGTACTGCCCACCCGGGCCCAGCTCGACGACCTCCCCCGGCGCGGGCTGGTCGCCGGCACCGCCGACCTGCAGGCGCATCGGGCCGCCGCCCTGCCACAGCCACAACTCCTCCGACGCCA
>CAJCIY010000316.1 GCA_903970495.1 Candidatus Melainabacteria bacterium
CTGCTCGATGCCCGCCTCGATCAGGGTGTCCCGGTCGAAGCCGATGCCCTGGACGGCCCGGCCCGGGAAGTCCTCACCCAGCCGCTTGAAGGCGGTGGGGTCCATGTCGACCACCGCCACGCTGTGGCCGCGCTTGGCGAGCCGGCGGGCGACCGCCGAGCCGACCCGGCCACAGCCGAGGATCACGACGTGCACGCTGCTCCCACCGTCCGCGCCGGCCACGCGGTCGGTCGACTGATCGTAGAGAACGGCCGGCTCCGGCGCCGCGGCGGCTACGGTTCGCGCTGTGGGAGCGCTGCGCGGGGCCGTCGAGCGCGTCCCCGTGGAACGGCCGCCGGCCGTCGCGTCGATGCCGTGACCGAGCCCGACCTGCTCGAGCTCGAGGTCGGCGGGTACGCGCAGGGCGGCGTCTGCGTCGCGCACCACCCCGACGGCCGCGTGGTGTTCGTCCGCCACGCACTTCCCGGCGAGCGGGTCCGTGCGCTGGTCACCGCGAGCCGCAAGAGCTGGCTGCGCGCCGACGCGGTCGAGGTGCTGACGGCCTCACCCGACCGGGTCACCCCGCCCTGCCCGTACGCGCACCCCGGTGGCTGCGGCGGCTGCGACCTGCAGCACGCCAGCATCCCGGCCCAGCACGCCTGGAAGGCGGCGGTCGTCGCCGAGCAGCTGCAGCGCCTCGCCGGCGTGACGGTCGACGTCACCGTCGAGCCGCTGCCCGGCGGGCCGCTGGGCTGGCGCACCCGGGTCGCGTACTCGGTCGGGCACGACGGGCGCGCCGGGCTGCTGGCTCAGCGCTCGCACACCGTCATCCCGATCGACCGCTGCCTGATCGCCGACCCGCGGGTCGCGGCCGCGGGCGTGACCGACCGGCCGTGGCGGGGGATCGGCGCGGTGGAGGTCGCCGTCGCGGGCGAGGCGACCCGCCTGGTCGCCCGGCCGCCGCGCGGCCGGCCCCGGGTCACCGGACCGGCGGCGCTCGTCGAGCACGTCGCCGGTCGGGACTTCACCGTGCACGGGTTCTGGCAGGTCCACCCGGCCGCGGCCTCGACCCTTGCCGCGGCGGTGCTCGAGCTGCTGGCGCCGGCCCCGGGCGAGCGGGCCGTCGACCTCTACGCCGGCGCCGGCCTCTTCGCCGGCGTGCTCGACGACGCCGGCTGCTCGGTCGTCGCGGTGGAGGGCTCGCGCCAGGGCGCCGCCGACTGCGCGCAGAACGTGCCGGCCGCCGACGTCCGCAACGGCGACGTCGCGACGGTGCTGGCCACGGGCCTCGACGCAGCCGACGTCGTCGTGCTGGACCCGCCGCGCGAGGGCGCGAAGGCCGTGGTCGTCGCCGCCGTCTGCGCGCTGCGGCCGCGGGCCGTCGCGTACGTGGCCTGCGACCCCGCCGCGCTCGGCCGCGACGTCGACACCTTCGGTGAGCTCGGCTACCGGCTGACGGCGATCCGGGCGTACGACCTGTTCCCGATGACCCACCACGTGGAATGCGTCGCGCTGCTCGAACCGGCATCCGTACCGGCCCCGTGATCCGGCCCGCGACGGCGGCCGACGCCGGCGAGATCGCGGCGATGTGGCTGCGGTCGTGGGACGCCGCCCTCCCGACGGTCGCGCGGGCGCACCCCGACAGCGACGTGCCGCGCTACTTCGGGGAGCAGGTCGTCGGCGCGATGGCGGCGTGGGTCGCGGTCGACGTCGGCCGGATCGTGGGGGTGCTGGCGCTCGACGGCGACTGGGTCGCGCAGCTCTACCTCGACCCCGACCACCGCGGTCGGGGCCTGGGCGACGCGTTCGTGGCGCTGGCCAAGGCGGAGCGGCCGGAAGGCCTGCAGCTGTGGACGTTCCAGGTCAACGGTCCGGCGCAGCGGTTCTACGAACGCCACGGGTTCGTCGCGGTCGAGCGCACCGACGGGTCCGGGAACGAGGAGCACGAGCCCGACATCCGCTACGCCTGGACCGCCAGCCCCAGCACGTAGTCCGGGATGTCCGAGGACGTCAGGGCGAAGCCGCGGCAGGGCGAGCCGGTGACGTCCACGAGACCGAAGCCGGCAAGGGTGAGCGCCCCGACCTTGACGAGCGCTTCCTTGCGGCACCACATCCGCAGGTACGCGAGCTCCGGGTCGGCATCGGCTGCGACGGCCGCCGCCTCGGCCGGCGTACCGGTCCGCGCCGCGAGCCGCCCGACGTCGTGCCGCCGACCCCGGGTCTCCAGGTCGACGCCGACCGGCACCGTGGCGGCGACCGCAGCCACCCAACCGTGGCTGTGCGACCACGACACGTGCGTCGCCGGGTCGCCGGCGACGGCGGGCCTGCCGTGCGGGCCGCCGCAGGTCGGGCACCGCTGCTCGAGGACGACGTCGCGCGCGCCGGTCACCGCGCCCACGCACGCGCGGGCCAGCAGGTGCGCGGCGACGAAGTCGTCGGCGTCGGCCTGCGCGTGGAAGGCGGCCGCCCGCTCCCGCTCGATGGCGGTCAACGCCGCCCCGGCGCCGGCGGGGACCCCGGCGAGGACCTCGGCCGACCGGGCGACGCGCAGCTCCACGGACCGGACCGTAGCGGTGGTGCGCACGACGCGAGGATGGCCCGGTGAGCTACGTCCCACCCGGCTGGC
Organism: Candidatus Melainabacteria bacterium; assembly: GCA_903970495.1. GTDB lineage: Bacteria > Actinomycetota > Actinomycetes > Mycobacteriales > CAJCIY01 > CAJCIY01. The sequence continues at coordinate 2,606 of CAJCIY010000316.1, forward strand.
CGGAGCAGGTGCACCCGCCGGGCTCCGAGGGCTTCGAGCGCACCGCGGTCGGCTGGCTGTTCGACCAGAGCCCGCCCGACTTCCGCGCGTACGACGTGCTCCGCCGCCACCCGGTCCTGCTCGCCCGCCTCGCCCGCGAGCAGATCGCCGCGGCCGTGAGCGCCTGCCGCGACGGCTACCGCACCGCGCGGGCCGACGTCCGCGCGCTGGAGCTCGACGCCGAGGTGCTCGAGGCGCTGCTGGCCGCGTACGAACGGGAGGGCCGCCGGCTTGCCCTGGCGCAGCGCGCCGCGGAGCTGGTGGGCCAGGCGCTGCGCGGCGAGTCCTTCACGCAACCGCTGTGAGCGGTCGCCGCGGTCGTAGCATCGAGGCATGGCGCTCCTCGACGACGTACGCGGCCCGGCCGACCTGGCCCGGCTCGGTGAGGCGGAGCTCGCGGCCCTCGCGGGCGAGATCCGCGACTTCCTGGTCGCGAAGGTCTCCCGCACCGGCGGCCACCTCGGCCCGAACCTCGGCGCCGTCGAGCTGACGATCGCGCTGCACCGCGTCTTCGACTCGCCGCAGGACCGGATCGTCTTCGACACCGGCCACCAGGCGTACGTCCACAAGATCCTGACCGGCCGGCAGGCGGGGTTCGACACGCTGCGGCAGCAGGGCGGCCTGTCGGGCTACCCGAGCCGCGCGGAGTCCGAGCACGACGTCGTCGAGAACTCCCACGCCTCGACCGCCCTGTCGTACGCGGACGGGCTGGCGAAGGCCTACCAGCTGCGCGGTGAGAAGCGCACCGTCATCGCCGTCGTCGGCGACGGCGCGCTGACCGGCGGCATGTGCTGGGAGGCGCTGAACAACATCGCCAGCGGCAAGGACCGCTCGGTCGTCGTCGTCGTCAACGACAACGGCCGCTCGTACGCGCCGACCATCGGAGGCCTCGCCGAGCACCTCGCCGGGCTCCGCGTCTCCCAGGGGTACGAGTCGGTGCTCGGCGCCGTCAAGCACACCCTCGGCCGCACGCCCGTCGTCGGGCCGCCCATCTACGAGGCGCTGCACGGCGTGAAGAAGGGCATCAAGGACCTCGTCGCACCGCAGGTCATGTTCGAGGACCTCGGCCTGAAGTACGTCGGCCCGGTCGACGGCCACGACATCCCCGTGATGGAGGCGGCGCTCGCCCGCGCCCGCGACTTCGGCGGACCGGTCATCGTCCACGCCGTCACCCGCAAGGGCTTCGGCTACCGACCGGCGGAGGACGACGAGGCCGACTGCCTGCACGGCCCGGGCGTCTTCGACGCGCTCACCGGCAAGGAGCCGGCGAAGACCGGTGCGCAGTGGACCGCGGTCCTCGGCGAGGAGCTGGTGAAGATCGGCGCCGAGGACCCGTCGGTCGTCGCCATCACCGCCGCGATGCTCGGGCCGGTCGGCCTCGCCGGCTTCGCCGCCGCTTACCCGGACCGCGTCTTCGACGTCGGCATCGCCGAGCAGCACGCCGTCACCTCGGCTGCCGGCCTCGCGATGGGCGGCCTCAAGCCGGTCGTCTGCCTCTACGCGACGTTCCTCAA
>CAJCIY010000317.1 GCA_903970495.1 Candidatus Melainabacteria bacterium
GCCCGGCGAGGTGACGGCGACCTTCTGGGTGTGGTCGGTGTGCACCCGCTCCTGCGTGAACCCGGAGACGCCGGCCACCAGCGGCAGCAGGCTGGCGGGAAGCACGGGCTGGTCCAGCGCGACGCGGGTCGACAGCCCGCCGTGCATCACCTGCTCGAACTGCACGCCGAAGACCGTCGACACGACGGATGCCGGGACGGCGGCGAGAACGCTCAGTCCGAGCTTGTCGACCTGCACGTGCGTGATGCCGAGCGCGGACAGCGCGGTGGTGAGCGCGGCGGCGGAACCGTCGACGGCGCCGAAGCGCTGTTGGAACTGCGCGGTCGAGAGCCAGTGCCGGTAGAGCGGGTTGCCCGGGGTCGTCGCCGCCACCCCGTACGAGGCCTCGCCGGAAGGATCCTTGCCCTGCAGGGCGAAGGACAGGAACACGGTCTGATCAGCCGGCGTCGCTCCGACCACAGCCGCGGACTTCACCCAGGACGGAACGACCGAGGGCAGCACGACGGGCAGGGAGGCGGCACGTGTCGCAGCAGCGCCGCTGGCGTCGGATGCGAGGGGGACGACGACACCCACGGCGGACACCGCCAGGAGTCCGGCGAGCACGACCGCGAGCTTCCTGGAGGGGGCCACGGCGCGGACGGTACGCGACCCCGACGCTCTCGCCTACACCTCGCCGCATGGATATCTGTTGTTCACAATCGCGCCGCCTACGTACACAAACCGCCTGTGCCGCAACGGTTTTCGACGCGGGTCGTGCTGTGACGCATGCCTCAGACAGGAACCAGCTCGGACGTCGAGTCGGGCCCGGTCGGCGGGAGAGCGCGCACGTGTTCGCCGGTGAGCTTGGGGGTCGGAGTCCAGCGGGCCTTGCGGTAGCCCAACAGCCAGCGCAGCACAGCGACGTAGGGGCCGACGGTCTCGCACAGTCCGGCCAGTGGCGTCACCAGCAGCATGCCGAGGTGCTGGGCGACGCGAGTGCGCCACGGGAGCTGCTGGTAGCGCAGGTTCCGGGCCAGTCCGATCTGGTACGAGGCGAGCCAGCCGATCCCTGCTGCGATGATCAGTATCCGGTAGTACGCCAGCGGCGAGTCCCAGGTGACCGTGACGTGCGCGGGGCGGAAGAAGAAGTACAGGCCGGCGAACCCCAGCGGGTAGCCCAGGCAGTAGGTGGCGATCCGCGTGCCGATCGCCACGGACAGCCGCCGCTGGTGGTATCGCGAGATGCCGCTGTAGGCGGGGTCGTGCCGCATCGCCCACAAGCCCTGAAGGGCGCCGAGAACCCAGCGCATGCGTTGCTGGACAGCCCAGAACACCGTCAGCGGCGGCTGTTCGAGCATCGTCGCGCCGTGCCAGCCGAACGCCTCCGAGCCGAGCTCGGAGTACGCCCGCAACCCGAACAGCAGGTCCTCCGCCACGTACGGCTGACCATCGAGCATCCCCAGGTCCCAGCCGATCAGGTTCTCGGCGTTCTCCTCGACGACGAGGTTGCTGCCGTGCAGGTGTGGCGGCGGCGGATGCTCCATCACCCGAGCGCACTCCGAGCAACCGAAAGGGCGCATGCACTCCAGCGCGCGACACAGCAGCGGTGTCTGCGACCACTCCAGGGGATAGAGGATCGGACCCTGACTGACGGGCCTCGGGCTCGTGCTGAGGTAGTCGGCGAGGACCAGCAGGTGTTCCTCGGTGACCAGCGTCTCCTCGTCGAAGTGCACGATGTAGGTGGGTCCGGGCTTGCGGTTCAGGCCGGCCCGCCGCAGCTCGACCATGTAGTGCAGCGCACGGGCCTTGAGCTTCGTGCCGCGGGGTGTCTCGTAGTCGGCCGGCAGCACGACACCGGTGACCTCGAACGCGGCGCCGGCGAAGGTCCGCTCCAGCGATGCTGCCTCGTCGGCGACCTCGGTGACGACCTCGGCGGAGATCCTGGCAGCGAGTCCCGGGTGCCGGCGGCAGATGAGGTCGAGCTCGCGCAGACTGCGCTCGACGACCGGCAGCGCACCACCCTTCGTCGTGACCTGGATCTTCATGTACGGCAGATCGCGCGCGAGGAGGAGGCCGGCGTCAAGCGGCTCCGGCCGCCGGAACCACTGCCTGCTGGTGAACCAGCAGCGGTAGTAATAGACGAACCGCAGCGCGACCAGGACCAGCGCCACCGTCAGCACGCCGGCAGCTGTCGTGTAGAGCCGGCCGCCCGGGCCGAGCGCGACAGAGGTGTCGAGCCCGAAGATCAGCGGGATCGCCGTGAGGGTGGGCACGATGGCCAGCACGTAGACCGCCACCAGCAAGACCGCGACGAGCACGCCGCCCGCGCGGCGAGCGGCCCGCGTGAGAGCCATCCCCGGTTCGGCGGACGCAGCCGGTCGCACCTGGACGGTCCCGGGAGAGGCACGCTGCTGCCGGTACCGCAGGACGAGTCCCCCGGTGACCAGCACGTTCACGAGCACCGTGACCGCAGCCAGCGCGGCCGGCACCCGACCATCGCGCGGCGCCGCGGCGACCAGTTCGAGGGCCGTGGGCGACATCACGGAGCGGTCTGCGCGACGGCCGTGCGGACCAGGCCCTGCGCCACGCCGAGGAGGCCCGCGTTCGCCGAGCGGTACGCGGTCGGCGCGACCGCCACGTCGTGATGACCGGTCACGGTGTCGGTGATCCGCACCACCACCTGGGAGACCAGACCGGGCGAACGGACCGGTGCGCTCACCGGGGCGGTGGCGGCGGGCAGCGTCGTGCCGGCCGCGGCGGTGAGCAGCACCCGCTCGTACTCGGTGCGCCCCGACACCAGCACCGGCCAGGCCCACGACACGGTGGCCCACTGGTCGGCCGAGGTGCTGTAGTCCAGGGACAGACCCGTGACCCCTGCGCCGAGCTCGGCGCGGTCGTGGGTGAGCACCTGGTAGCGATGGAACAGGAAGCACGACTGCACGCCGTAGGCGTCGAACGCGGAACGGTCGGGAGTGATCACGACGTCCGCCGTGACCACACCCCCCGCGGTCGACGACAGCTGGTACCGGGTCCAGTTCGTGCCGCCGCCGAAGTACTGCCCGGCCCAGGGGTAGGTCGCCACCGCTTCGGCGCTCCAGCCGGCCGGTAGCTGGCCGCTCGAGAACGCCTGCACCCTCGGGGCGCCTGCACCATCGGCGAACGCCGCGTACGGGCCGAGCTGAGAGTCGGCGACGCCGCAGACGAGGGCGAGCAGGGCCACCGCGAACAGGCGCGTCCACCCTCGCCCGCGGCCCATGCGAACGGGGGGCGCCGGTGCGGCCGCGCCGGTCCGAGGGGGCCCGGCGGTGCCGAGCTCGGCAGTCCGGTCACGGCTCACCCGGGCGGCGACGACAGCCGCGGCGGCACGGAGACCGGCGTCTCCCGCAGGGCGGGTCGGGAGCTCAGCCACCCGCGAGGCGTCGGCCCGCCCACCGTCGGGTCGACGCCGACGGGTCGGTGAGGGGCGCGGGCGCAACGGCCCGGGCGCCGCCGGGACGCTGTCACCGGGCCCGGGTGCCGTCGCGGTGATCTGGCCCCGAAGCGGCGGCGGCTCCACCGAAGCCTGGGGAGCGCCGTCACCCTCGGGGAGGTGGAGGCCGAACCTGGGTAGCAGCACCACCATCGCGACCAGCAGCACGGTGAAGACGACCAAACCCACGGTCGCGTGGTAGCCCTCCAGCGCGAACCGGGCACTGCCGTGCCGGGCTATCAGCAGGATCGACGCGATCCGCGCGACGTTCAGCGCGAACGCCGCGACCAAGCCGACCGCGAGCCACACCAACCGGCGCCACACAGCCCCGCGACGGGTCACCAGCACCGCGCCGCCGACGAGGACGAAGCCGAGGCCGGTATCGGAGCCGGCGCAGGCGCTGCTCACCGAGATCTGCAACGGCAGCCCGGACCCCGCCTGCCGGACGACCAGCAGCCCGGGTGTCCCACCCAGGTGGGCGCCGAGCGGCAGATGCCGGACGAGCACGTCGAGCACCCCGTTGGTCGCCGAGCTGAACCCGGACAACACCCCGGTCAGCGCGTGCAGGTAGAGACCCGGCCACATCAGCAGCAGGAACCCGAAGGCCCACCGGAGCCGCCACACCCAGCCGAGACCGAAGCACAGCGTGGTGGCACCGAGGAGGAACAGCGCGAGCGAGAGCACGTCGGGCCGGTCGCTCCAGTAGTACGTGGAGGAGATCACCGGCAGCGCCGTGACCAGCAGCAGCGCGACGATCATCAGCGGGAGCCCGACCAGCGCGTCGATGGCCCCCTCTCGGGTCGGAGGCGCTGCCCCTCGCTGGCGTCGAACCGCGTCGACCGCGAGGTAGGCGGAGAAGAGCGGCAGGAGCGGCAGGTAGGCGAGGGGGGTGTCCAGCCGCAGGTCTGCGGCGAGCGACCACAGCGTGAACCGGTAGGCCGCGACCCCGACCAGGACCACGGCGAACGGGGTGAGCAGGCCCGATCGCACGACGGCGCGCTGCCGGCCCGATCTGATCGCGAGGGCCGACCCGGATGCGGTGAGCGGCGGACCCGAGCCGTCCACCTGACCCCCAGCGCGTTCTGCCAGACCGGCGGTCTTGGTGGGCAGGAGAGTAACCGGCGCGGGAGCCCGTTCTGTCCTGGTCCGGGAAGTTAACGAGCTCGTTACTCGCGGGTATTCGAGCAGCCTGGGATCACTGAGGTTCCCTGTGGAGAGCGATCACGAGGTCGCGGCCAGGCCGGCGCTGAACGCGGCGAGGTCGGCCGCGTCGTCGTCGTACCGCCAGTCGGTCTCCTTGTCCGCGTCGAACCAGACGAACGCCCGCAGCCGGCTCTGGGAGCGGACGAACGAGAAGAAGTCGCCGATCCACTGCGCCTTGTTCCCCCCGACGCCGGTGGTCCCCACCTCGGCCAGCATCATCGGGCGGTCACTGAGCGCACCGAGCGCTTGCAGGCTCGGGGCGAACACCTGTGCCGGGGACTGCCAGCTGTGGCCGGCGGCCGGCCCCCAGTTGTAACCGTCCAGACCCAGCCAGTCGACGTAGGCGTCACCCGGGTACAGCTCGGGCAACGGCGTGGAACCGGTGTACTGGACGTTGGGGCTCCAGACCCACTGCACGTCGCGTGCGCCCGCGGCGGTGACGACGTCGTGCACGTGGCGCCACGCCCGTACGTACTCCGCCGGGGTGGTGTTGCTCCCAGCCGGCGCCCAGGGGAACCAGTTGCCGTTCATCTCAGGATCGAACCGCAGGAGCACGGGAGCATCGAGGCGCGCCAGTGCGCTTCCCCAGGCGCGGAGGTAGGCATCGTCGGCGCCGTCGGCGATCTGCGTCAGGCTCTGCTCGGCGGCGGGGTGGCCGGGGTCGTCGGACATCCACGTGATCAGGGGCGTCGCACCCGCTGCCTCGACCGACTCCAGCAGGCCCGGGTCGGGCTCGTTGCCGGAACCGCCCCAGTGGACGTACCACATGACGTACTGCGGTGCGCGACCCGCGGCGTGAGCGGCAGCCAGCGCTGTGCCGCCGAGCGGAAGCTCCGGGTCGTACAGACCCCATCCGACGGGGTGCGCCCGGTCCACCGGAAGGGCACGTCGGCGGCTGGCCGGCGCAGCCGCGGCCGCGCCTGATCGGTCGAGCAGCGGCGACCGCGGCGCCACGAACCGGGCGGCGGGATCGGCGGCAACCGTGACCACGCCCTCCGCGCTGTCGAGCCGGGGGGCCTGCAGCACGCCGTCGGCGGCCGTCGGCTGATGCCTTGGGTCAGGCGGTGGAGAGCGGCGCGAGACGGAGCCGCCGCCGACCAGGCTCGCCACGATCACGCCGGCCGCCATCCAGGTCACCGCCCGGATCGTCGGCCTGCGCATGTGAACGACATCGGTTGCTGTCGGGGGGTCTTGAGAAGCCTGCGTGCTCACTCAGCGTGGAGGGTTTCGTCACCCGACGGGACCGCCGGCATTAGTTAACTCGCCAGTAACCACCTCGAGGGACCACCCGGTCAGGCTCCGCACCGCTCGCAAGGGTTGAACCGTTCGGCCCCCCGCGCCTCGTGCCGGCTGGGAACCGATGGGTGCGGCCCGAGCGACGTGCGTCGAGGGCCTACCGCGGCCGTCGACCTTGAATCGGGGAGCTCCGTCGTGAACAGTCCTGCCGCAGGTACGTCCCGCCGCGCCGGCCGTACGGCGGTCGTCATCGTCGCCGCCACCCTCGTTCTGGGCAGCGGCCTGATGGCGGCGACCGCACACGCCGACTCGACACCCCCCTCGACGGTGGTGCTCACCAGCGAGGTCGTGCACGGCCTGTCCGCAGACACCGTGGTCGGCGCGGTGGCGGCTGACGCGCCGATGCGCATCGCGGTGGGGCTCACCGACGACGCAGCAGCGCGGAACGCCGCGTACGACGCGATCTTCACGAAGGGGGGCGCCGACTACCACCACTTCCTGACCCCGGCGGAGTTCCAGACCGAGTTCGGGGCGAAGCCGGCCGTCGCCAGCGCCGTGCTGCGCGCCGTCACGGCGTACGGCCTGCAGGTCGTGTACGACGCACCCGACGGCAGCTACGTGGAGCTGACCGGCACCGCCGGTCAGGTCGACAAGACGTTCGCGGTCACCGAGAAGACGTACAGCATCGGCGGTAAGACCTTCACCGCCAACGCGCAGGCCCCGACCGTCCCCGCTGGCGTCGCAGGCGTCACCGGCCTCACCTCGCTGACGGACTTCAAGACCGCCGACGTGGCCAAGCCTGCGCAGGACGACTGCGAGCCTGCAGCCGGCACCGTCGGCAGTCTCACCGCCGGTCCCGCCGGCGCGTGCCTGGGCGTCACGACCCCGAGCGACCTGTGGTCGGTCTACGACCAGCCCAGCACCGACCGCGGCGCCGGCCAGAAGGTCGCCATCTTCGGCGAGGGCCAGCTCGACGACGTGGTCTCCGACCTCCGCTTGTTCGAGACGGACCTTTCCTTGCCCACGGTCCCGGTACGGCGCGTGCTGGTCGGCGACGACCTGTCCGACGACTCCGGGGCGGAGGAGTGGGACCTCGACTCCGACGCCAGCACGGGCATGGCGCCCGACCTGCAGGAGCTGGACTACTACTTCGGTTCCGACCTGTCCGACGCCTCCATCGGCGGGACCTACTCGGCGTGGGTCAACGACCCCGACGGCCCGGCCACCGGCAACAGCTCCTTCGGCGGGTCCGAGCAGCTCGAGTACCTCGGTGGCTTCATCCTCGACCCCATCCTGCAGCAGGCGGTGATGGAGGGACGGACCATGTTCAGCTCCGCCGGCGACGGCGGCGGCTCCTGTCTGCCCGGCGCCAACGGCATCACCAACGACGGGGTGCCGTGCGTCGAGTACCCGGCCTCGTCCCCGTACGTCGTCGGCGTCGGCGGCACCGTCCTCTACACCGCCACCACCACTCCTCTCAGCAGCACCCAGGCCACCCCGGCCAAGCGGGTCGACGAGTACGCCTGGACCTACTCCGGCGGTGGGCAGAGCGACTTCGAGAAGGCCCCCAGCTGGCAGGTCGCCGCGCTCCCCGCCCAGACGGCGCTGCCCTGCACCCTCGGCGCGAACGCCGGCTCGGACTGCCGCGGCGTACCCGACGTATCAGCACAGTCCGGCGACGTCGTCACCAACGGGTACGACATCGTCTCCGGCGGTGCGCTGACGGAAGAGGGTGGGACCAGCCTGGCCTCGCCACTGTGGGCCGGCATGTGGTCCCGCGTCGTCGCGGCGCACCCCTCCGGCTGCTCGTCCACCTTCACCGGCGGCTCGAGCTCGCTGGGCTTCGCGCAGGAAGACCTCTACAACCTCGCCAACGACACCACCCAGGATCCGCTCGACTTCTTCGACGTCGGCGGCACCACCGACAGCATGCCGTCCACCAACGGCCAGCAGGCGACCCTCCCGCGCAACGCCCTCACCGACCCCACCGGCTACGACTACGTCAGCGGCCTCGGCTCCCCCGACGTGACCAACATCGCCAAGGCGCTCGACTGCAACACGCTGACCCCTGCTGTTCCCGACACCCCGCCGGCCAGCGACGACGTGACGGTCGTCTACGACTCCACGGCCGGCTGCCCCACCAACGGGACGATCACCGACCCGACAGGGGACGAGGTCCCGGCCATCGCCCCCAACGAGGCACTCGACCTCACCAGCGTGACGGTCAGCAACACCGCGTCGGACCTGACGTTCAGTGCCGACGTCACCGACCTCGCCGCGAACCCCGCTGACCTCGACTACGCGTTCGAGTTCAAGTACGGCAGCGGCGCCTATGCGGTGTCCGCCGACCGCGGCGTCGGGTCCAACACGTTCACGCTCTACTCGCTTGCGGTCACCTCCACCCCGATCGGTCTCGGTGTGCAGGCCGTACCGACGGCGCTGGCCACGCTGACCGGGACCATCACCGGCAACGAGATCTCGGTCGACCTTCCGCTGTCGACCTTCAACTCCACAGCCGAGCCGACGACCGACCTCACCGTCGGCAGTGCGCTCAGCGGCATCACGATCTACACGAACGACGGGCCCGCTGACCTCGCGATCGCGAACGACTTCAACGTCGAGCCCGTCGACCAGGCCGAGTTCTTCCAGTGCCTGTACACGCTCGGTGCCGGTAGTCCGGGGATCGGCGTGCCCGAGGTGCCGTTCGTCGCGGCCGTCCCTGTCGTCGGCCTCGTCGCGGCCGGCGCCCTGTCGGCGGTTCGGCGCAGAAGGCGCCGCCGGAGCTAGGTCGTCAGAGATCGGCGAGTTGGCCGAGGTCACGCACGCAGAAGCCATGGTGCTCCCACTCCTCGTTCAACACCACGTGCAGACATTGGAGCACCGACTTCCCGCGGGCATACGGCGGCCATCCCGGCCCTGCAGGCACGGGAGCAGGCTTCGAGAGCTCCTCGGCGGACACAGACGTCAGCCACCGCTCCAGTTCGGCGGCCTGCTCGTCGCGCACGGCTAACACCTGATCGAGGCTCGGGGCCGCAGCTCGATCGATCCCTTGCTCCTCTTGGTGAGGCACGAGGTCGGACGCCAGTCCGATTCCGGTGAACGGCTGGGTCGATGCCAGGCAACAGCGACGGAACCATGCGTCGTGCACGAACACCAGGTGCCGCAGGGTTTCCACTGCCGACCACTCGCCACCGACGCGCTGATGTTCGGAGCCGTCGCGCATGGCGCGGAGGTGCTCGAGAGTCGTCTCCCACTCGGCCCGCAACTGTCGATGGGCTTCCCGCAGATCGGTGGGCTCAGCCGAGCGGATCAGCAACCGCAAGGGATGCCGCCGGTCGAGCTCGGCCTCAACGTAGGACGTCACCTCAACCCCGTTGACCAGGAGGTTGCTGATCAGCCCGTCGATCACGGCGTCCTGCATCACCACTCCGATCAGACGGGCGCGCGTCAGGTCGCATTCACGGAACTCCGCACCGGTCAGGTCCTGATCCTCGAATCTCGTCACACCGCCCATCCTCCTGCGGTGCACCGACACCCGTTATGCACACGCCCGGCGGGAAACGTGCCGGGCGGGATGGTCAGCCCGTGCACGGCCGCGGCCCGGATGGCGCGGTGAGACACGCCCGTCCCCACGGTCGGCTCCTGCGTCGACGTGGTCGGCGGCGGGCGTTGTCACCGGAGGTTCGCGAAGCGTGCAGTCTGTGCGTCAGGTCAGTCAGTCAGTGGGCCGCCTGGGGATCGAACCCAGAACCCGCAGATTAAAAGTCTGCTGCTCTGCCAGTTGAGCTAACGGCCCATACGGGAGCTACATCCCGAAGCCGAGGTTGCCCAGGACACCGCCGCCGACCCCTCCGCCGCCGCCCTCCTGCGGCAGGTACGGCTCGAGGTCCTCGGCCAGCTGCTCGATCGTCAGCGACATCATCCAGACGCTGCCGGGACCGGTCAGCGCCATCAGCCACCC
>CAJCIY010000318.1 GCA_903970495.1 Candidatus Melainabacteria bacterium
GTTCGCGTCGACGTCGTCGTTGTCGCCCCGGGTCACGTCGACGATCCCGCTGTCGGCGTCCTTGGCCATCGCGTACAGCACGTCGTTGAGGTAGCCCACGCGGGCGTGCGCCGACTGGTCGGCCAGCGCGACGATCCCCGCCAGCAGGGGCGAGGCCTGGCTGGTCCCGCCGCCGACGCTCCAGCCGCCGCTCCCGCGGTAGGAGCCGTACGTGATCAGCCCGGAGGACTCGGAGGCGTCGAGCGAGATGTCGGGGACGCCGCGGTGGTCGCCCACCACGGACGCGACGGAGTCCTGGAACGCGGGCCGTGGGAAGACGACGCTGCGTCCGCCGCCCCCGGCCTGGCCGCCGGGCGTACCGCCCCAGGCCGCGTCCGGGGCGACGCGGGTGCCGTCGGGACCGATGTCGAGCATCGTGCCGCCGACCGACGTGACCAGCGGGTCCGAGGTCGGCCAGTCGGTCTGCGGCGTCGTGTAGAGCGTCTTCTCGTCGGTCTCGTCGTCGGTCGGGCCGTTGTCGCCGCTGCTGGACAGCACCGTCACGCCGGCCGCCTTGGCCGCGGGATAGATCTCCGCGGACAGCTGCCGGATCTGCTCCGGCGAGCTGAACGTCGCCTCGGTCGCGGCGAACGACTGCGACAGGATGTCGACGAGGTGGTGGGTGACGACGTACTGCTCGGCCTTGATGATCTGGGGGAAGCCGGCGAGGCCCTCGGTCTCGCTGGTCGGCGTCTCGATCAGCAGGATGTTCGCGCCGGGCGCCATGGTGTGGGCGACCTCGACGTCGAGCGTCGTCTCCCCGGCCCAGCCGACCATGTCGCTGTTGTTGCCGTCGAAGGCCGGGGGCGTCCCGGCGGGCGAGATGACCTGCAGCTTCACCGCCGGGAGGCCGTACTGCTGGTCGTAGACCTGGAGGTCGTGGGCGATGGTCGGCGACCCGAAGGAGTCGACGATCCCGATCGTCACGCCGGTGCCGTCGGTGCCGGCGGCGATCAGCCCGCTGACGTCGTACGCGCTCCGCAGCCCGGCCGGGGTCAGGCACCGGCCGCCCGTGGCCGCGAGGCACTCGTCGGCCGTCGGGGGCCCGTCCAGCGTCCGGTGCGCGCCGGCGGCGGCCGCGGCCCGGGCGGGACCCGCGCCGACCGTGGCAGCCGCCCCGGCGAGGACGACGACGGCGACGACGGCGGCCGGAGCGACGAGCAGGGCGAGGGGACGGCGCAGCACCCGGCGAGCCTGACACAGCGCGGCGGCACGGACCCGGCGAACCGGCCGGTACGACGGGCGCGGGCCGGCCCGGACCTGTGGGTCCTGGCCGGCCCGCACCACGACGTGGCGGGTGAAGGATTCGAACCTTCGTAGGCTGAGCCGACGGATTTACAGTCCGCTCCCTTTGGCCACTCGGGCAACCCGCCTGGCGCGGGGAGTGAGGATAGCGGGCTGCGGCGAGGACCTGGACGCGAGGAGGCACAGCAGATGGCAGACCCGTCGTTCGACGTGGTGAGCAAGGTCGACCGGCAGGAGGTCGACAACGCCGTGAACCAGGCGGCCAAGGAGGTCGGCCAGCGCTACGACTTCCGGGACGTGGGTGCCTCGATCGCGTGGTCGGGTCAGGAGTCGGTGGCGATCACGGCCAACAGCGAGGAGCGCGCGAACGCGGTGCTCGACGTGTTCCGCGAGAAGCTGGTCAAGCGCCAGGTCTCGCTCAAGTCGATCGACGCGGGCGAGCCCCGGCAGTCCGGCAAGGAGTTCCGGCTCGCCGTCGAGGTCCGCAACGGGATCGCCGACGACAAGGCCAAGGACATCGCCAAGATCGTCCGCGCAGAGGGGCCCAAGGGTGTGCAGGCGCAGATCCAGGGCGACCAGCTCCGCGTCAGCGGCAAGAAGCGCGACGACCTGCAGGCCGTCATCGCGCTGCTGAAGGGCAAGGACCTCGACGTCGCGCTGCAGTTCGTCAACTACCGGTGAGGCACGCCCGGCCCGGCGAGGTCGTGGCGCGCCGCCGCGGCTAGAGCCAGTCCTGCCGGCGGAAGGCCACGAACAGCGCGCCGGCGATCGCGACCATGATCACGATCGAGGCCCAGAACCCGGAGTGGTGGCCGAACCCCGGGTAGGGCACGTTCTGGCCGAAGAAGCCGGTCACCGCCGTCGGGACCGCGACGATCGCCGCGTACGCGGTCAGCTTCTTCATGATCTCGTTGAGCCGGTTGCCCTGGATCGTCAGGTTGGTCTCGGTGATGGTCGTGACCAGGTCGCGCAGGCCGTCGGTCCACTCGCTCGCCCGCAGCACGTGGTCGTACACGTCCTGGTAGTAGGGCGCCATGTGCTCGTCGACGATGTCCAGCTCGCGGCGCAGCAGCGCGTTGAGCACCTCGCGCATCGGGGTCACGAGGCGGCGCATCAGCACCAGCGCCTTGCGCAGCGCGAACGACCGCCGCTGGACCGCCGCGACGCCGTCCCGGCTGGCCTCGAAGAGCAGGTCCTCCAGGCCGTCGAGCCGTTCGTCGAGGTCCTGCGCGACCGCGAAGTGGGAGTCGACGACGACGTCGAGCAACCCCCACAGCAGGTAGGACGTGCCGTACCGCGCGAGGTCGGACGCCCCGTCCCAGGCCTTGACGACCCGGTCCATGTCGAACCGGCCGTCCTTGCGGACCGTCACCAGGAAGCGGGTGCTGACGAAGACCGCGAGCTCGCTCGAGTGGAGCACGTCGTCGTCACCGAGGCGCATGGCGTAGAGCGAGAGGAACAGGTGGTCGGCGTAGTGGTCGAGCTTCGGCCGCTGCCGCTCGGTCAGCGCGTCCTCGACCGCGAGCGGGGAGAGCGAGAACTCCGCGGCGAGCACCTGCAGGTCGTGCGGGTCCGGCTCGCACAGGTCGTACCAGACCAGGATGCTCTCGTCCTCGAGGTGGTCGCTGATGCGCGCGACGTCGAAGCCCTCGGCCACCAGCTTCCCGTCACGGTAGGCACGCGTGCGGTGGCCGCCTGGCAGCGTCACCGACTAGAGACGGCCGGTCGGCGGCGACAGCGGGTCGGCGAGCACCTGCGGCTGCGTCGACATCCGCTGCGCCATCGCCTCGAGCCGCGCGATGCGCTGGTCCATGGGCGGGTGGGTCGAGAACATCCGGGCGATCGTGCCGCCGCCCCTGCGGAACGGGTTGGCGATCATCAGCGCGGAGGTCGGCTGCAGCTGCGCGGTCTGCGGCAGCGGCGCGGCCTGCGTCCCGGCCTGCAGCTTGCGCAGCGCCGACGCCAGCGCCAGCGGGTCGCCGGTCACCCGCGCACCGGAGGCGTCAGCCTGGTACTCGCGGCTGCGGCTGATCGCCATCTGCACCAGGGCCGCGGAGAGCGGGCCGAGGATGATCAGCGCCAGCTCCCCGAGGAGGTTGCCGTCGCGGTCGTTGCGGTTGTTGCCGCCGCCGAGGCCGCCGAAGATCGCGGCGAACTGGGCGAAGTGGGCGAGGTAGACGATCGCCGCGGCCACCGTGCCGGCGACCGACGCGATGAGGATGTCGCGGTTGGCCACGTGGCTGATCTCGTGGCCGAGCACGCCGCGCAGCTCACGCTCGTCCATCATCGCGAGGATGCCCTCGGTGGCGCAGACCGCGGCGTGCTGCGGGTTGCGGCCAGTGGCGAACGCGTTGGGGGCGTTGGTGGGCGAGACGTACAGGGCCGGCATCGGCATGTGGTGCGCGGTCGCGAGCTCCGAGACGATCCGGTACAGCTGCGGCTGCTGCTGGGCGGTCACCGGGTAGGCGCGCATCGAGCGGAGCGCGAGCTTGTCGGAGAAGTAGTAAGAGAAGCCGTTCATGCCGATCGCGATGACCAGCGCGATCGTCAGGCCACCGATCCCGCCGAACCCGTAGCCGGCGCCGAGCAGCACCGCCGAGAGCAGCCCGAGCAGCGCGGCGGTCTTGACGCCGTTCCCGAAGCTGGTGTGCACCGGACCCATCCTCCTTCGCCGGCGCCACCGCGGCGCCGCTCTGTTGTGATCAACGGTACGGGACTACCCACCGCTTCCGGGCGAACGTGAAGGTTCGCCGATCTTCGCCCGTTCCTTCGCCGGCTCGCCCCGTCCGTCGTGCGGCTCCGGTGGGGGTACGGCGGCGAGCGCCTCGCGCAGCAGGTCGCGGCCGGCGACCAGACCGGCGCGGTCGGTCGCGGCCGGCTGCAGCGCGGGCGACCAGAACAGCGCGTCGAACGGGCACACGTCGACGCAGATGCCGCAGTAGAGGCAGAGCCCGAAGTCGATCCGGAAGCCGTCGAGGACGTTCTGCTGCCGCGGCCGTCCCCCGGTCGGCGGCGTCCGCTCCTCTTTGTGGGCGTCGATCTCGATGCACCAGTCCGGGCACTCCCGGACGCAGAGCATGCAGACGGTGCAGTTCTCCTCGAGCAGGGCGAGGGTGCCCCGCGACCGCGGCGGGACCGTCACGCCGGATCGACCTCGCCGGGCCACGCCGTCTCGGCCCGGCGCTCGAGCACCGTGGCCTTGCGCAGCGGCGTCGGGACGGGCGGCGGGTCGGGCAGCAGCAGCGGCACCGGGTTCGGGTGCCCCGCGAAGACGACCCCGAACATCTCGGCGGTCTCCCGCTCGTGCCAGTCGGCGCCGGGCAGCAGCGGCGTGATGCTGGCCAGCGTCGGGTCCGCGGCGGGGACCGCCGTCCGCAGCAGCAGCCCCTCGACCCCGCCCGGCGACCACAGGTACGCGACGACGCCCAGGGTCTCGCCGTCGTCGACCCCGGTCAGCAGGTCCAGGTACGTCAGCCCGAGCTCGTCCCGGCAGGTGCGGACCGCGTCGGTCCAGCGCTCGGCCGGCACGGTCACGACCGGGTCGCCGAACTCCACTGCCGCGACCACGCCCTGGACCGCCGCGGCCAGGTCCTCGGCGCGGCTCACCGCGACGCCAGCGCGGTCTCGAGCGCCTCGAGCCCGCCGAGGATCGCCTCGGGCCGCGGCGGGCAGCCCGGCACGTAGACGTCCACGGGGACGATCCGGTCGACGCCGGCCACGACCGCGTACGAGTCCCAGTAGGGGCCGCCGGTGTTGGCGCAGGCACCGACGCTCATCACCGCGCGGGGCTCGGGCAGGGCGTCGTACGCGGCCCGGACCGAGCCGGCCTGCGCCGTCGTCACGGTGCCGGACACGAGGAGCACGTGGACGTCGGGCGTTCCAGGCCGCGCGTGCGCGGCCGAGGTGTGGGGGTGCGGACCGGGCTGCAGCAGGTCCGGGCGGAGCTGCTGCGCCGCGAGGACCTCGACCGCGCAGCACGCGAGGCCGACCTCGACGACGGTGAGCGCGTACGCCCGGCCGGCGTGCAGCACGAGCGAGGGGTCGGGCATGGGCCCAGGCTAGTTGTGACCAGACCCACGCCCTCCGAGGTCGGGCACGCCGTTACGGGCCGGTAAAGTCAGACGGTGGTCCGCTCACGCGGACCCGCGCCCACCGACGGCGGCGGGCGCCTCACGAGAGGTCGCGCGTGACGACGTACCCCCAGTCTCCTGATGCGCCGGCCAAGCCGGTCGAGATCGTCAGCCGGGTGGTGATCCGGTTCGCCGGCGACAGCGGCGACGGCATGCAGCTCACCGGCGAGCGCTTCACCGCCGAGACCGCCGGACTCGGCAACGACATCGCGACCTTCCCCGACTTCCCCGCCGAGATCCGCGCACCAGCCGGCACCGTGCCGGGCGTCTCCGCGTTCCAGCTGCAGTTCGCCGACACCAAGGTGCTGACCCCGGGCGACCACCCCGACGTGCTCGTCGCGATGAACCCCGCGGCGTTGAAGTCGCAGCTGCCGATCACCCCGCGCGGCGCGACGATCGTGCTGAACACCGACGAGTTCACCCGGCGCAACCTGGCGAAGGTCGGCTACGAGCGCGACCCGCGGAGCGACGGCACGTTGGAGTCGTACCAGGTGCACGAGGTCGCCATCACGGCGCTGACGCTCGGCGCGCTCGAGGGCAGTGGCCTGGGCAAGAAGGACGCCGAGCGGGCGAAGAACATGTTCGCGCTCGGGCTGATGAGCTGGCTCTACAACCGGCCGCGCGAGGGCACGCTGCGCTTCATCGACGCGAAGTTCGCGAAGAAGCCGCTCGTCGCGGCGGCGAACGTGAAGGCGTTCGAGGCGGGCTGGTCGTTCGGCGAGACCACCGAGACCTTCGCGGTCTCCTACGAGGTCGCGCCGGCGCCGATGCCCAAGGGCGTCTACCGCAACATCACCGGCAACCTGGCGCTGTCCTACGGCCTGGTCGCCGCGGCGCAGAAGGCGGGCCTGCCGCTGTTCCTCGGCTCGTACCCGATCACGCCGGCCTCCGACATCCTGCACACGCTGGCCGGCCTGAAGCGGTTCGGCGTACGCACCTTCCAGGCCGAGGACGAGATCGCCGGCATCGGGGCCGCGCTCGGCGCCTCGTTCGGCGGCTCGCTCGGGCTGACCACGACCTCGGGTCCGGGCGTCGCGCTGAAGACCGAGACCATCGGCCTGGCGGTGTCGCTCGAGCTGCCGCTGATCATCGTCGACGTGCAGCGCGGCGGGCCGTCGACGGGCCTGCCCACCAAGACCGAGCAGGCCGACCTGTTCCAGGCCGTGCTCGGCCGCAACGGCGAGTCGCCGGTCCCGGTCGTCGCGCCGCAGTCCCCCGCCGACTGCTTCGACGCGGCGATGGAGGCGGTGCGCATCGCGGTGACGTACCGGACGCCGGTGTTCCTGCTGTCCGACGGCTACCTCGCCAACGGCTCCGAGCCGTGGCTGGTCCCGGACGCGGCCTCGCTGCCGACGGTCGACCCCGCCTTCACGACCGAGCTGCCTGAGGGCGGGTTCCTGCCGTACTCGCGGGATCCCGAGACGCTCGCCCGGCCGTGGGCGGTCCCGGGCACGCCCGGGCTCGAGCACCGGATCGGTGGTCTCGAGAAGGCCGACGGCACCGGGAACATCAGCTACGACCCGGCCAACCACGACCGGATGGTCCGGCTGCGCGCGGCGAAGGTGGCCGGCATCGCGCGGTCGATCCCGCCGCTCGCCGTCGACGACCCGTCCGGTGAGGCCGACGTGCTCGTCCTGGGCTGGGGCTCGACCTACGGGCCGATCGCCGCGGCGATCGCCGACATCCGGTCGCGCGGCGGCAACGTCGCGCAGGCGCACCTGCGGCACCTCGCGCCGTTCCCCGCCAACACCGGCGAGGTGCTGCGCGCGTACCGGACCGTGCTGATCCCGGAGATGAACCTCGGCCAGCTGTCGCTGCTGATCCGCGGCACGTTCCTCGTCGACGCGGTCGGCTTCAACCAGGTCCGCGGGCTGCCGTTCACCTCGGCCGAGCTCGTCGACGCGATCGAGGGGCTGCTCGGCAACGGCACGACGGAGGGTTCGGCATGACGGTCGACGTCGCACTGACCAAGAAGGACTTCACCTCCGACCAGGAGGTGCGCTGGTGCCCGGGCTGCGGTGACTACGCGATCCTCTCGGCGGTGCAGGCGTTCCTGCCCGAGCTGGCGATCCCGCGCGAGGACATCGTCTTCATCAGCGGCATCGGCTGCTCCTCACGCTTCCCCTACTACGTCGACACCTACGGGATGCACTCGATCCACGGCCGCGCGCCGGCGATCGCGTCGGGGCTCGCGCTGTCCCGGCCCGACCTCAAGGTCTTCGTGGTCACCGGCGACGGCGACGGGCTGTCGATCGGCGGCAACCACCTGCTGCACGCGCTGCGCCGCAACGTGAACATCACGATCCTGCTGTTCAACAACCGGATCTACGGGCTCACCAAGGGCCAGTACTCGCCGACGTCCGAACAGGGCAAGATCACGAAGTCGACGCCGATGGGCTCGCTCGACAACCCGTTCAACCCGCTGTCGCTGGTGCTGGGCGCCGAGGCGACGTTCGTCGCCCGGTCGATCGACTCCGACCGCAAGCACCTCACGTCGGTCCTGCGCGAGGCGGCGACGCACCAGGGCAGCTCGTTCGTCGAGATCTACCAGAACTGCAACATCTTCAACGACGGGGCGTTCGACGTGCTGAAGGACGCCGACACCCGCGACGCGGCGACGATCCGGCTCGAGCACGGCGAGCCGCTGCAGTCCGCGACGCAGTCGGTGATCCGGGCGGCGGACGGGTCGCTGGAGCTCGTCGACGGCCTGCGCGACGACGCGGTGCGGCACGACGCGCACGCCGAGGATCCGTCGTACGCGTTCGGGCTCTCGCGGCTGACGACACCGACGCCGATCGGGGTGTTCCGGTCGGTGGAGCGGCCGACGTACGACCGGCTGATGGCCGAGCAGCTCGAGACCGCGAGGGCGGCGGCGAGCGACGACGCCGACGGCATGCTCGGCGCGCTGCTGTCCGGCACCGACACCTGGACCGTCGCCTAGCTCCCCACAATTCGTGGTGGCAGATGCGTCAGATGTGACGCATCCGTACCACCGATGCGAGGAGGCGACGGCGATGGAGCTGCTGGCCGGGTTGACCGACGATCTCCGCGCGGAGAACGCCGCCCTCGACGAGGTGCTCGCGGCGGTCGCCTGGGACGCCCCGACGCCGGCC
>CAJCIY010000319.1 GCA_903970495.1 Candidatus Melainabacteria bacterium
CGTAGTTCGGTTTTGCCCGGTCACCCGGCAGGCGAGGCGCTCGCTACACCCCATCGTGGCGATGAGATGAGCGACGGCTGCCCGCCGGCGTTCCGGGCTCAGAAGTTTCCCCGGGCGATCTCCTTCAACGCAGCCTTGTCCAACTCCGCGTCGGCCAGCAGCCGCTTCAGCGTGGAGTTCTCCTTCTCCAGCTCCCGCAGCCGTTTCGCGTCATCCGCTTTCAGACCGCCGTACTGGCTCCGCCACCGGTAGTAGGTCTGCTCGGACACGTCGAGCTCCTTGCAGACCGCGGTGATGTCCTTGCCCTGGCCCAGCAGCAGCTCCGCCTCACGCAACTTGCGCACGACCTGCTCCGGGGTGTGATGCCGACGTCCACTCATGATCAACCTGAGCCTTCCTGCCCACAAGGGCATCAGACTCTCAAAACCACCGGACCGGTCAGAAGGGGCCCGGCCAAAGGCCTTCCTCGCAGCTCAATGAACCGCCACTGCCACCCTGATAGAGACGCGCAATCGGGCTGCTCCCGCGACACATCCGGGCGTAGGCCCCGCGCTCTGCTCCCGCGGGCTACTGCCCGGATCGGCCTGCGGTCGATCCGACCCGGTCCGCGCCAGAGGGAGCGTCTCCCGAAGCTCAGGCCGTCTTGGTCGCGGGGTCGGCGGTGGAGTCGTCGTTGCTGCTGGTGCGGCCGGTGGGCGTGAGGGTCAGACCTCGGTGCAGGAGGGCCGCCAGAACGCCGCCGGCGAGCGGTGCGACCAGGAACAGCCACAGCTGGGACAACGCGTTGCCGCCGACAACGAGCGCCGGGCCGATGCTGCGAGCCGGGTTGACCGACGTGCCGTCGATGGGGATCGCGACGAGGTGGCAGACGACGAGCGCGATGCCGATGGGGATGCCGGCGACCTGGGCAGTGCTGGTGGAGGTGGTGACCCGCAGCACGGTGAGGACCAGCAGCGCGGTGAGGACGACCTCGACGACGGCGGCCGCGACGAGGCCGTACCCGCCCTTGGAGTGCGCTCCGTAGCCGTTGGCTCCCAGGCCGTCGGCGGTGAGGCTGTAGCCGGCGCGGTTGCTGGCGATGGCGAAGACGACGCCCGCGCCGGCGATGCCGCCGAGGATCTGCGCCACGACGTACGCGACGGCGTCGCGGGGCGAGAGCCGGCGGGCGAGGGCCACGCCGAGGGTGACGGCGGGGTTGATGTGGCATCCGGAGATGGGGCCGATCGCATAGGCGAGCGCGAGGAGGGTGAGTCCGAACGCGAGTGCGATGCCGACCTGTCCGGCGTCGGGCGCGAGCACGGCGGTGCCCACGCCGCCGATGACGAGCAGGGCGGTGCCGAGGAGCTCGGCGAGGTAGCGACGGGCGTCGTTGCCGATCACGGGGGTCTCTCGTTTCCGCGCAGCCACAGCCATGAGGGCCGAGGCGTGCGACATCAGGGGCCGATTCGCCGGCCACGGGGTGGGGTCGTGTTCGAGGTGGGCAGCCGGGCCTCTCAGCCGCGGACGGTTCGCTTCTGCACGGTGTGGCGCAGCTGCAGGATGCGGGCGCTGCCGGGGATCGCGACCAGCAGCACGCCGCCGACGAGAGCCACGAGCAGGGCGATGGCGAGTGAGAAGTGCCCGTGCAGCCCGACGAAGTGGATGGTGACCTGTCGGGAATTCTGCGCGATGAAGACCACCAGCAGGATCAGCACGCTGAGCGCCGACCGGATCGCCGCCGCCACGCTGCGGCTCATCGACGAGCGGGGCGTCGGTGCGGCGTCGATGCGGACGATCGGCGCCGAGCTCGGCGTCGAGGGGATGGCCCTCTACCGGTACTACAAGACCCGCGACCAGCTCCTCGACGCGGTGGTCGACCGGATCGTCGACGAGCTCGCCGCGGACCCGCAGGTCCTGCGCACCGCGGAGCACGGGTGGCGCGACTACCTGACCCGGCTGGCCTACGGCGTACGGCGCTACGCCCTCGCCCACCCCCACGCGTTCCCGCTCGTGACGACCCGACCGGCCGAGGCGCCGTGGGTCAACCCACCGCTGCGCTCGCTGGCCTGGATCGAGGCGATGCTCGACACACTCGCCCAGGAGGGGTTCGACGACGATCAGGTGCTGTTCGCCTACCGGTCGTTCAACAGCGTCCTGCTCGGCTACCTGCTGCTCGAGACCGGCGCGCTGACCCTCGAGGATCCGCAGGAGGGTGACGGCTCGTTCCAGACCGGCGGCGGCGCCGACCCCGAGCCCGTACCCGGCGGCCTGAGCCCGTTGCGCACCGACGAGCAGACGGAGGCGATCGCCGAGGCCGACACACCGGCCGAGCTGATCGACCCGCAGGACGACATCGAGGCCGCGGAGTATCCGACGATCCACCGGCTGGCCCGCGGGCTGGCGGAGCCCCGCGTCGACGAGGAGTTCGACCGCGCCATCACCGACATGCTCGACCGCATCGCCGCGACCCTGACCGCGACAGACCAGGACCACGCGCGTCGCTGATCGCGCGAGACGCGACCGGCGGCTCACCCGCGCGACATCGGCGTTGCCCTCCGCCGCCGCCTGTCGGTACGCTCCGCCGCAGCGCGGCCGGGGCCGCGTCTGGGTCCGCAGGTCGGGCGGCACGCCCACCCCGGGAGAACCTCGGCACGTCCCCACCCGCCACCCTCCTGAGCTCGACCTGACGCGGACCGTCGAGACCTCGGGAAGGTGTCCTCGATGACCCGCGCCCTACCCGTACACCCCGACCTGGAGCACCTGCGCCGCGAGGCCAAGCAGCTGCTCGCCGGCTGGCGCTCCGGCGAACCGGCGGCGCTCGCCCGCCGCGACGCATCCGTGGCCCGGCTCGCCCCCACGCTCGGCGCCGCGCAGCTCGTCGTGGCCCGGGAGCACGGCTTCGCCTCCTGGGCGCAGCTGAAGACGACGGTGACCGGTCTGGCCGGCGGCACCGTCCGCTACGACGCCATCGGCACCTCGTACGCGGTCCACCGCCGGGCCGACCCGCGGATCGCCGCCCTCGTCGACGAGGCCCTGGCCGGGATGCGGACGGTGGTGAACGTCGGCGCCGGCACGGGCTCCTACGAGCCGACCGGCCGGCCGGTGGTCGCCGTGGAGCCCTCGACGGTGATGG
>CAJCIY010000320.1 GCA_903970495.1 Candidatus Melainabacteria bacterium
TCGTGAGGTACGCATCGAGGCCCTCCTCGCCGAACTCGCGGCCCCAGCCGGACTGCCGGTTGCCGCCGAACGGGGTCTCGGGGCTGACGGCGGCGTGCACGTTGACGCCGACCTGGCCCGAGTCGATGCCCTTGGCGACGGTCAGCGCCCGCTGGATGTCGCGGGTCCAGACCGACCCGGACAGGCCGTACCGGGTCGCGTTGACCTCACGCAGCATGGTCGGGGTGTCCCGGAAGCGGATGGCCGTCAGCACCGGCCCGAAGATCTCCTCGCGCGCGATCGTCATGCCGGGGCGCGCGTCCGCGAACAGCACGGGGCGTACGAAGTGGCCGGGCCCGGCGACCGGGGCGCCGCCGGTGACCATCGTCGCGCCCTCGTCGTGACCGGCCTGGATGTAGCCCTCGACCCGGGCGCGGTGGCGGGCGGAGATGAGCGGACCGATGACGGTGCCGGCGACCAGCGGGTCGCCGACCGGGAGCCCCTCGGCGAACGCGGCGATGCCGGCCACGACCTCGTCGTGGACGTCCTCGTGCACGAACAACCGGGTGCCGGCCATGCACGCCTGCCCGCTCGAGAGGTAGCACGCCATCCCGGCGGCGGGGATCGCCAGCTCGAGGTCGGCGTCCGGGAAGATCACCACGGGCGACTTCCCGCCGAGCTCGGTCGTGACCCGCTTCAGGTTGCCGGTCGCCGCCCGGATGATGCTGCGCCCGACCTCGGTGGACCCGGTGAAGGCGATCTTGTCGACGCCCGGGTGGGCGGCGAGCGCGGCACCGGTCTCGTGGCCGAGCCCGTGCAGCACGTTGAACACCCCGGGCGGCGCGCCGGCCTCGAGCAGCAGCTCGCCGAACAGCTCACCGGTCAGCGGCGCGAGCTCCGCGGTCTTGAGCACCATCGTGCAGCCGGCGGCGAGCGCGGGCGCGAGCTTCAGCGCGATCATCCCCGCCGGGGCGTTCCACGGGACGATGGCGCCGACGACGCCGATCGGCTCGCGCAGCGTCGCGACCAGCCAGTCGTGCTCGCCCCGCAGGCCGCCGAAGCTCGGGGTGAACGCGTCGCCGGTGATCTTGGTGGCCCACCCCGCGTAGTAGCGGACCAGCTCGACCGCCAGCTGCCGGACCACCAGCTCCGACGACGCGAGCGGGAAGCCCCCGTCGAGCGTCATGATCTCGCCCACGCGGTCGGCCTGCTGCTCGAGCAGGTCGGCGAACCGGAACATGATCCGGGCCCGCTCGCGCCCGTTCAGCCGCGACCACGGCCCCTCGAGCGCGGCCCGCGCCGCGGCGACCGCGTCGTCCACGTCCTGGTCCGACGCCGCCGAGACCTCGGTGAGGAGGGTCTCGCGCGCCGGGTTGTGCACGGCGATCGGCTCAGCGCGCCCGTCGCGCCACCGGTCACCGATCAGCAGGCCGTGCGGGCGTGCGAGGAACGCCTCCGCGGCGGCGCTCGGCTCGGGCAGCACCGCGGTCGCGACGGCGTCGCCGGGGCTCACGGTGCCACCGAGTTCCGCGCCACGAGCTGCCGGGCGATGACGTTGCGCTGGATCTCGTTGGTCCCCTCGCCGACGATCATCAGCGGGGCGTCGCGGAAGTAGCGCTCGACGTCGTACTCGGTGGAGTAGCCGTACCCGCCGTGGATGCGCATCGCGGTCAGCGCGATCTCCATCGCGGTCTCGGACGCGAACAGCTTGGCCATGCCCGCCTCCAGGTCGACGCGCGCGCCGGTGTCGTACAGCTCGCAGGCGTGCAGGGTCAGCTGCCGGGCGGCGGTCAGCATGGTCGCCATGTCGGCCAGGTAGTTGGCGATCGACTGGTGCTTCCAGATCGGGACGCCGAAGCTCGTCCGCTCCTGCGCGTAGCGCAGCGAGTCCTCCAGGGCTGCGCGGCCGACGCCGAGCGCGCGGGCCGCCACCTGGATGCGGCCGATCTCGAGCCCGCGCATCATCTGCGCGAAGCCCTGCCCCTCGGTGCCGCCGAGCAGCGACGAGACCGGCGTACGGAAGTCCTCGAAGCTCAGCTCGCAGCTCTCGACGCCCTTGTAGCCGAGCTTCGGCAGGTCGCGGGACACCGTGAAGCCCGGTCCCTTCTCGACCAGCAGGATGCTGACGCCGCGGTGGGCCGGCTCGGCCGACGGGTCGGTCTTGCACAGCAGCGCGACGAGCCCGGACGTGCGGGCGTTGGTGATCCACGTCTTCGACCCGTTGACGCGGTAGGTGTCCCCGTCGCGGACCGCCGCCGTCCGCATCGCCTGCAGGTCGGAGCCGCCGCCGGACTCGGTCAGCGCCATGGTCGCGCGCAGCTCGCCGGTCGCCATCCTCGGGAGGTAGGCGTCCTTCTGCTCCTGGCTGCCGTAGGCGACGAGCAGCTTCGCGACGACGGTGTGGCCGCCCATCGAACCGGCGAGGCTCATCCAGCCGCGGGCCAGCTCCTCGGTCACCATCGCGTAGCAGACCGCGCTGACGCTGCCCGCACCCCACGGCTGTGGGATGGCGAGGCCGAAGATGCCGAGCTGCTTCATCTGCTCGATGAGCTTCTCGGGATAGGTGTTCTCGTGCTCGAGCTCGTGCACCGCGGGGCGGACGTCGCGGTCGACGAAGTCCCGGACGGTGTCGACGATCGCCCGCTCCTCGATGTCCAGGCTGGCCATGGCGGGCCTCCTCCTACATCTGATCTATGCGTCCGGCCGCACTGCGGCCGGACGCGTGCGCTGGACGTGCAGCCACCGTAGCCCGACGGTCGTCCCGTTGTATATGTCTGACATTGACGTCCTGGCAGGAGCGGTCGTACGTTCGCCGCCATGACCGTCCTGTCACCGGAAGCCGTGGACGTCGCCGTCGCCGGACCGATCGGCTCGCTCGCGGTACGCGCCCGGGGGGTTCGGCAGGGTGCGGCCAGCGCCGTCGTCCTCGTCCAGGGCGCCCTGCTGTCCGGCCAGACCGCGT
>CAJCIY010000321.1 GCA_903970495.1 Candidatus Melainabacteria bacterium
CCCTCGCGGCGGCGGCGAGCCTCACCGACGCCGCCCGACGACTCGGCGACCCGGTCGACCCGGTCGACGCGGCGACGGCGGCGACGGTCGCCCGGCTCGGCGCGGACGCGACCGCGCAGGTCGCGGCAGCGGACCGGGCGTGCGCCGCGCGCCTGCGCGCGCTGCTCGAGCTGCCGCTGCGGCCCCTGCCGCCGCTTGCGTCGAGCATCGACCCGGAGCAGGCCGCGTACGCGTCGCTCTGCTCCGGCGGCTGGGCCAGGGTGCCGGCAGCGCTGCTCGGGCCGCTGGGCGCGCTGACGTCGCGCACGAGCGCCGAGGACCTCACCGCCCCCGTCGCCGCCCGCGAGCCCGCGGCGCGCGCGGTGCTGCAGTCGCTGCGGCCTGTGCTGCTGCGCCCCGAGGCCGACGGCACGCCACGGACGTACCTGCAGGCCGGTGCTGCCGGCGACGTCGCTGAGGTGTGGGGCGACCTCACCCGTGCCCGGACGGTGGTGGTCCTCGTCCCGGGCACGCACGCCGGTGCGGGCCACCTCGGTAGCGCCCAGCAGCAGGGCGACGCCACGTACGACGAGCTCCGCCGCCAGGCCGGCCCCGACGTCGCGGTGGTCTCGTGGCTGGGCAGCCCCGAGCCGCCGGACGTCGTCCTCGCCGCGTCGCAGTCGTACGCCAAACGGGCCGCGCCCCGGCTCATCCGCTTCGTCCGGTCGCTACCGACGGTGCCGGGCATCCGGCTCACCCTGGTCGGGCACAGCTACGGCGCGGTCGTCGCGGGGCTCGCCGTCCGGGGCGGGCTCCGGCCCGACGCGCTCGTCGGCGTCGCCCCGGCCGGCTTCGGGCCGGGCGTGCACAGCGCGGCCGACCTCGACGGCGTCCCGGTCTACGTCACCGAGGACAGCCGCGACCCGATCAAGGACGAGTACGCCGTGCAGGGCCTGCTGCAGCACGTCCTCGGCAGCCCGATCGACCGGCTGGCAGGTGCTGTCGGCCTCGGCCACCTCGGCGACGACCCGCGGTGCCTGCCGGGAGCCACCGAGCTGGTCAGCGGGCACGACGGCCCCGACCCGTGGCCGCTGGGCTTCGACCTGCCGCTGCACGGTGCGTACTTCACGCCCGGCAGTGCCTCGCTCCGTGACATCGTGGCCGTCGCCGTCGGCCGGGACATCGACCCTGCGCCGGCCGGCAGCTGCGCCGCGCTGCCGTGAACGATCTTGCCAGACCTTCAGCGACCGCACAGCCCGCTGCCAGCCTCGACCGGGATGCTGGCCGGGTGACCGTGACATCCTCGCGACCGCCCGCCTCCGGCCGGGGTGCGCCTGCCCGGGTCCTCGTCGTCGACGACGAGGCCAACATCCGCGACCTGCTCTCGACGTCGCTGTCGTTCGTCGGCTTCGAGGTGGAGACCGCCGGGGACGGCCGCGGCGCGGTCGCCGCCGCCCGCAGCTTCCGGCCCGACCTCGTCGTGCTCGACGTGATGCTGCCCGACATGGACGGCTTCGAGGTCTGCCGCACGCTGCGCGCGGAGGGCACCCGCATCGGCGTCGTGTTCCTGACCGCGCGCGACGAGTCGCGCGACAAGGTCAGCGGGCTGACCCTCGGCGGCGACGACTACATCACCAAGCCGTTCAGCCTCGAGGAGGTCGTCGCCCGCGTCCGCGCGGTGCTCCGGCGCACCCAGGACGGCGGTGCCGGCGGATCGGCGCCGGTGCTCCGCTACGCCGACCTCGAGATGGACGAGGACCAGCACGTCGTACGCCGGGCCGGCAAGGAGGTCAGCCTCTCGCCGACCGAGTTCAAGCTGCTGCGCCACCTGCTGTCGAACGCCGGCCGGGTGCAGTCCAAGCCGCAGCTGCTCGACCACGTCTGGAACTACGACTTCGGCGGCGACGCGGGCGTCGTCGAGTCCTACATCTCCTACCTGCGGCGCAAGATCGACACGGTCGAGCCGAAGCTGATCCACACCGTCCGCGGCGTGGGGTACGTCCTGCGCAGCCAGACCCGCTGAGGTGCGCGTCCCGCGGCGCGTGCTGCGGACCTCGCTGCGGGTCCGGCTGGTCCTCGGTCTGCTGGTCCTCGCGGCGGTCGGCCTCGGCGTCGCCGACGTCGTCGGGGTGAAGGCGCTGCAGACCACCCAGCTGCACCGCGTCGACCAGCAGCTCGGCGGGCTCGGCGGCCGCGGTCGCACCCGGGCCGCCACCGGCACGCTCGCCGACCAGCTCTGCACCCGCTCGTCCACGGCGCCGGTCGGCGGCCGGCGCGGGCCGGACACCTTCTACCAGGCGTGCTTCGCCGCGTCCGGCACGCTGATCTCCTCGAACCTCGCGCAGACCTCGCTCGCCCCGCCGAAGCTCGGCACGATCACCTATGCCGCCGCGGTCGCGCGCCACGGCAAGCCGTACACCGTCTCCTCCACGTCCGGCGGCGCGACCTGGCGGGTCGTGGCCACGCCGCTGCCCGACGGCAGCGGCGTCCTGGTCGCGGGGGAGTCGCTGCGCGACCTGTCCTCGACCACCGACCAGCTGATCATCATCGACCTCGCGGTCAGCGCGGCGGTCCTCGTGCTGCTGCTGCTCCTCGGGTACGCCGTGGTCCGCGTCGGACTCCGGCCGCTCGACGCCGTCACGGAGACCGCCGACGCCATCCGCGACGGCGACCTGTCGGCCCGCGCGTCCGTCGGCGACGCACCGCGGGAGGTGGCGCGGCTCGGGCAGGCGTTCGACTCGATGCTCGAACAGATCCAGACCGCGTTCGCCGACCGGGAGCGGTCCGCCGACCGGCTGCGGCAGTTCGCCGCCGACGCCAGCCACGAGCTGCGGACGCCGCTCACCTCGATCCGGGGCTTCGCCGAGCTGCACCGCCAGGGCGCCGTCCCGCCGGGCCCCGACCTCGACCGCGTGATGGGCCGCATCGAGGACGAGGCGGTGCGGATGGGCGCGCTGGTCGAGGAGCTGCTGCTGCTCGCCCGCCTCGACCGCGGCCGCTCGCCCGAGCAGGTCGACGTCGACCTCGCGCGGGTGGCCGACGACGTGGTCCACGATGCCCGCGCGATCGAGCCGTCCCGGTCGATCACGCTGGAGGCGGCGGGGCCGGTCGTCGTCCGCGGCGACGACGGCCAGCTGCGGCAGATCGCCACCAACCTGCTGACCAACGCGCGGGTGCACACGCCGGCAGACACCGCGGTCGTGGTGCGGACCTACGAGGACGGCGGCGACGCGGTCTTCGAGGTCGCCGACGACGGCCCCGGCCTGGACGCCGGGACCGCGGCCCGGGTGTTCGACCGCTTCTGGCGCGCCGACCCGGCGCGTACGCGGGAGCACGGCGGCTCGGGCCTCGGCCTCGCCATCGTCGCGGCGATCGCCGCCGTCCACGGCGGCGCGGCCACCGTCACCTCCGAGCCCGGTCGGGGCGCGACCTTCCGGGTACGGCTGCCGCGCCGGCTCTGAGGGTCAGCCGCCGCGGCGGCCGGTGCCCCCGCCGAAGCCCGCCGCCCCGCCGTCGCCGAAGCCGCCGGTCGTGGTCCCGCCGAGGCCACCCGTACGGGTCGTCGTGGTGTCGCTGTTCGACGCGGGCACAGCTGCGGACAGGTCGGCGAGCACGACCTTCTCGCCGACGGCGAGGCTGCCGGTGACCTGCGTACGGACCGGTCCCTGCACCGTGATCGTCACCGGCACCGCGGTGAGTGTGGAGCCCTTCAGGACGCGGACCACGTGCAGGGTGCCGACCGAGGTGATCGCCGACGTCGGCACGGTGAGCACGTCACCGGCCGACGCGGTCGTGATCGTGAGCGCCGCCGTCGCGCCGGTTCGGATGCCGGCCTTCGGGGTGTCGAGGCCGACGGTGACGCTGTAGTCACCGCTGCTGTCGGGCGCCGCCGCGACGGCGACCACCTTCGCGGGCAACGAGGTCGAGGTGCCGTCGGGGAGGATCGTCGCGGCCTGGCCGACGGCGACGCCCTCGACGGTGTCGACCGGCAGCGACGTCGTGTAGACCACCCCGTCCGGTGCCGCCACGGTGATCCCGCCGCCGCTCGAGGACGACCCCGCGGTGAGGTCGACCGACAGCACGGTGCCGGTCAGCGGGCTGGTGAGGGTCGCGAGCTGCAGGTCCTGCTGCGCCACGGCCTGCGCGGCGACAGCGGCGTCGACCTTCGCCTCGTACGCGGCGAGCTGCGCGGCCGTGACGGTCGTCGTGGTGCTCGCGGAACCGCTGCTGCTGCTGGACTTCCCGCTCGTCCCGGTGGTGGTCCGCGTCGTGCCCGTCGACGTGCTCGTGGTCGCGGCCTTCTCCAGGGCGGTGTCGAGGCCGGTCTCGGCGGAGGCGAGCGAGGTCTCGTCGGCACCGACGCGCTGCTCGGCCTGCAACAGTCCGGCCTCGTCGGCGGCGCAGGTCTTGCCGGTCCCGGCGGTCGGCTGCGGGCTCGGCGAGGTGCTGGACGTCGTGCTGGGCGAGGTGCTGGGAGACGTGCTCGGGGTCGTCGTCGTGGGGCTGGGGTCGGGGGTGCTCGCGCAGGCGGCGGTGGTCTTCGCCAGCAGCGCCTTCGCGGTGGCCAGGTCGCTGTCGAGGGCGTGCTGACCGGCGACCACGGCCGCGGCCAGCGCGCTGGTGCTCGTCCCCGTCGGCGCCTTGGTCCCGGTGCCGCCGCCGGTGGGCCGGCCGGACGCCGTCGCGGTCGGGACGACGTCGGCGGCCAGCACGACGGTGCTGTTCGGCTGCGTCGCGAGCAGGCTCGCGGTGGCGGAGGTCGTGTCCGCGGTGGTGCTGCCGCCGAAGC
The DNA here is from genome assembly GCA_903970495.1 of Candidatus Melainabacteria bacterium. GTDB lineage: Bacteria > Actinomycetota > Actinomycetes > Mycobacteriales > CAJCIY01 > CAJCIY01. Next base: position 4,769 of record CAJCIY010000321.1, read on the forward strand.
TCCCGGTGCTGCCGGAGGTGCTCCCGCTCGTGCCGCCGCTGGACCTCGTGCTGCTCAGCGTGCCGTCCTCGGCCTCGGTCAGCGTGAGCCTCGCCTCGGCGGTCGTCTCCTTCGCCGCGTTCAGCGCTGCGACGAGCGACGTCGTGTCGAGGGTCGCGAGCGTCTGCCCGGCGGTGACGTGCTCGCCGGCCGTCACGTCGACGCTGCTGACGGTCCCGGCCGACGCGAACGACGCGTCGTCGGAGGTCTGCTGCTCCGCCGTACCGGTCTCGGCGAGGGTTCGGGCGACCGAGGCCATCGCCACCGTGGCGGTGCGGTAGCGCGGGCCGGAGCTGCCGGTGGCCGCGTACGCACCGATGCCCGCGGCCGCGAGGATCACGACCGCGGTCACGCCGACGACGGCCGAGCGGCGCGACCGGGCCCGGCGGAGCCGGCTAGGCACCCGCACCGCCGCCCGTGCCGCCACCTGCACCGGCGCCACCGAAGCCGCCGCCGAACCCACCGGCCGCGGTGCACGAGCCGTCGACCGGGCTGCTGAGCGCGATCGACCGCGCGGTGACGGCGCCGGTCGATCCGGTGGTGCCGATGGCCGTGACGCAGAGGCCGACCTTGAGCGCCGCGGAGGTCGCCCTCGCGGTCTCGGTGATCGTCGTGGTGCTGCTCGTCGCCACCGTCGTCGACGCGGTGG
>CAJCIY010000322.1 GCA_903970495.1 Candidatus Melainabacteria bacterium
GCGGGCATCGCCGGCGTGGCCTCTGCCGACCCGCCCTCGGGCACCACGCCCGCCGCCGCCGACATCGTCGGCGTCGGCTCCGACACCGTCCAGGGCCTGTTCAACGCCATCTCCACCGCGGCGAACAACGCGAACTTCGACGCCAACAGTGGTGTCGCGGGGACCCAGAGCCTCTACAGCTACAACGCGACCGACCCGTCGACCGGCGCAGCCGGCGGCACGATCACCACCAAGACCGGTGCGACGCCCATCACCCGGCCGAACGGCTCAGGCGCGGGCATCACGGCGCTCGAGCAGAACACCTCGGCGACGGTGGACTTCGCCCGTTCCTCGCGCGGCCCCAAGAGCACCGACCCGACGGACATCGAGTTTGTGGCGTACGCCGGTGACGCCGTGACGGTGGCCTCGGGCACCGCGAGCGGCGGCGCGACGAACGTGCCCTCGAACCTGGACGAGAAGGACCTCGACGCGATCTACACCTGCGCGGCGACGAACTTCAACCAGCTGCCGGACCACCCCGGCGTCAACGCCCCGATCAACGCCGAGCTGCCGCAGTCGGGCTCGGGCACTCGCTCGTTCTTCGAGACCGCGATCGGCATCACCGACGGCCAGGTTGGCGCCTGCGTTGGTCAGACCGCCGAGGAGAACGAGGGCAACAACGCAGCCCTTGCGGGCGCGGACACCGTCTTCCCGTACTCGGTGGCCGTCGCGCTGACCCAGCTGCAGCACCCGGGCCTGGACGCCGGCACCATCGGCAGCCTCACATTCCAGGACGTCGACGGGAAGTTCCCGGCGGTCAAGTCCGGCAAGACCTACGTGATCAACACCGCGTTCCCGTCCAACTTCCTGCGGGAGATCTACAACGTCGTGCGCCAGGACCCGACCACCAAGGACCAGATCCCCGCGTACCTCGAGGGCCTGTTCGGTGCGAAGGGTGCGATCTGCACGGAGGGCGCCAGCATCATTTCCGAGTACGGCTTCATCCCGCTGTCGAACTACAAGGGCCTCTGCGGCGCAGTGACCGCCGGCTGAGGATCTCCCGGCCCGGGCTCTAACCGGTTGGGTCTCCAGAACGCACCGGAGCACGACCTGACGGGTCGTCCGCGAACGCGGGCGCCCCGTCAGGTCGCTGTGGCAGCCGCATCGACTCCAGTGCGAACGACCGTCCCGCCTTAACCCCGGGTTCACCAGCCGTGGGGGCGATCGACATCCCTGTGCTCTGGGCTGGGATCTCATCGGCCGTCCGGCAGGAACCGCGAGAGGAGCAGATCATGGCGCGCGTCCGTCGTCGCCGGACAGCAGTCCAGCTCTGGACCGCCGGGCTGATCGCCATCGCTTCGATCGCGTCGGGTGGCTCCCTCGGGGCGACGCAGGCGGGAGCCGCACCGCTGGGCCAGACCACTGTTGTCGCGGCTGCGCCCACCCCGTCGCAGTGCACGACCGGATCGGACGGCACCACCTGCATCAACACCGGCCCGTTCGCTCGCGCGTACAACCCGGCGACGAGGAAGCTGGCGCCGGTGCCTCGGCAGGCGACCGTCTCGAAGACGACCGGCCTGACGAGCGAGACGGTGGACGTCTCCTGGAAATACTTCACGCCGAGCAGCGTGCGCAACGCGAGCGGCCAGGGCTTCTACTACGTCGAGGTCCTGGAGTGCCAGACCGCCCAGCCGACCTCGCTCAGTCAGTGCTTCGGGAGCAAGACGTACCCGATAGCCGAAGGCGACGTCTCGGCCGACAGCAACGAGGTGCTCGCGACGACAGGGACCGACTACACGCAATCGATCCAGTTCCCTGTGCTCAGCGGTGCGGACGAGCCCTCGTTGGGCTGTTCGCCGACCACCCAGTGCTCGTTGCTGATCCTCCCGGACGCGGGAGGCGTCAGCCCAACCGACTGCAACAGTCATGCGGGGGACACGGCGGGCTTCGCGGCCTCCGCCAACGCGACCTCGGCCGGTGACGTGGAGGATCACCTGTGCGACTGGTACTCACGCATCGTGGTCCCGCTCACCTTCGCGGCGTCCGCCGACGACTGCCCCGATGTCACGCCACAGTTCACGACCGCCGGCTCGCCCCTCGACGCCCGGGCGATGGACCTGTGGCGGGCGGGCCTGTGCACGGGCAGCCATGCACTGACGATCGGCTACACCGACCTCGACGACTACCAGGCTCGCGCCCAGTTCGATCTCGGCGCGACGCAGGTGGGACTGACGACGCAGCCGGAGCAGTCGCCGAACAGACCGTTGACGTACGCCCCGCTCACCAACACCGCGATGGTCGTCAGCTACTACCTCGACAACCCCGAGACCGGCGAGCCGATCACGGGGATACGGCTCGACGCCCGTCTGCTGGCCAAGATGCTGACCCAGTCCTACCCGGGGCAGCTTCCGACGGCGAACTGTGCGGCCTCGGACTTCCCGTGCGCCTCCGGTCTCGCCGGCAACCCCACCAGCCTCTACAGCGATCCGGAGTTCCTGTCCCTCAACCCCCAGGTCGCTCCGATCGCTAAGCAGCTGCTGCTGAACTACGGCGCATCGTTCCCGGACGTCGTCTTCGGTGACAACGACAGCACCGAGGAAGTGACCTCGTGGATCGCGGCGGACCCCGCCGCCGCGTCCTTCCTCGCCGGCCACCCGGACCCCTGGGGGATGAAGGTCAACCCGGCCTACCTGCCGGCGAAGCTCGGATACCCCGCCTTCCCGGCGAGCGCGTTCGTCGCGAACGACCCGGGCAGCATCAAGGAGGTACCAGGGCCGACCGGCGGCTGCGGCGACACCCAGCCCGGCGCCGTGTGCCGCTATCAGGGAACGCAGATCCTCTGGAACCCCATCAACGGGCTGCGCAACGTCGCGACGCAGCAGCTCAGCGGTCTGGACAGCGGTAAGAGCCCGCGGCCCGACTGCACCACCCAGGTGCCGGCACCGCTCGTCTGCGACTCGCACGCCGGAGACCCACGCGAGATCCTCGGAACCCGCGCCGTCTTCGCGATCACCTCGGCGGCCGACGCCGCCGCCTACCAGTTCCCGACCGCCGCGCTCCAGACGTCGGCCACCACCTTCGTCGCGCCGACCGCCGCCTCCGAGACCGCAGCCCTCATGCAGATGAAGGCCGGCAGCACCGGCGTCGAAGGCCTCGACTACACGACGCTTAAAGACCCGGCGGCCTATCCGCTCACGATGACCACCTACGCCATGGTCGCGACGTGCGGCCTCACCACAGCGTCTGCCGCCTCGATCCGCTCCTTCGTCGGATACGTCGCATCGGATGCCGGCGAGACCTCAGGAACCCTCCCGGGCAACCTCGCCCCGGGCTACCTGCCGCTGACCGCCACACAACGCGGACAGGCGATCGCCGCCGCGGCGAAGGCTGGTACGACGGCGTGCCCGGCCCTCATCACGCCGAGCCAGGCGGCCGGGCTTCCGACGACCGGAGCGAGGAGCTCGAACGGCCTCGGCGGCGCGGGTCTCAGCGGCTCGGGCCTTGCCAGCAGTGCCGGCGGATCGGGCACCGGGGAGGCCTCGCCGTCGTCAACGGGCTCGGCCGCGTCGAGGACCGAGCCGCAGGAGGGAAGTGCCGGACTGACAACGCAGCCGGTCAGCGCTGTCGGGCGCATCGACCCGCAGCGCGCCGCCGCAGGCGGGACCCTGCTGCTCATCGTCCTCATCGCGGGCCTCGTGCTACTTACCGCAGCCGCTCAGCTGACCCTCGTCGCCACCGGTCGCGCCGCCCGCATGGCCGCGCCAGTCACGGCAGCACTCACCCGCGGCCGGTCAGCGGGCACCGTCGCGAGCACCCGTGTGCGAGAGGCGTTGCACCGTGGGCATTGAGCTCCCCGATGCGACGGCGGGAGCTGTCAGCGACCTGCCGGCCTTCGACGTCGCCACCGTCCCCACCACCGGCGCAGTCGGCGGAGTGCTCCCTACGACGGAACCGGAGCGGCCGCTGACGCTCAAGGTTCCGGTCGCACCGGCTGATCGCGTCTTCCGCGGCCTGCTCACCGGCGGCGGGCTCGTCGTGCTCATCGTGATGCTGCTGATCGCGGTCTTCCTCGCGATCCGCGCCACGCAGGCAATCCACCTCGCTGGCTTCAAGTTCTTCACCACGCAGAGCTGGCTCCCGGGCAGCAACCATTTCGGCATCCTGGCCGTGCTGCCGGACGGGATCTTCATCGCGCTGATCGCCTTGTTCACCGCGGTGCCGATCGCCATGTCGACCGCGCTGTTCATCTCCGAGTACGCACCGGCGGCGCTGAAGCGCCCTTTAATCACCGTTGTCGACCTCATGGCTGCGGTGCCCAGCATCATCTATGGCATCTGGGGTGCGTACTTCCTGCAGGCCAGGATCATCCATCCCATCCGTTTCCTGGCTCTGCACTTCGGGTGGATCCCGTTCCTGAAGGTCCGGACCGGCGACTTCCCGTCGTCGTACACGTCCTCGACCGCGATCGCAGGGTTCGTCGTCGGCATCATGATCGTGCCCATCACGACTGCGCTGTCGCGCGAGGTGTTCTCCCAAGCACCCGTGGGCGAGCGGGAAGGTGCCTACGCGCTGGGCTCGACGCGCTGGGGGATGATCCGGTCGGTCGTGCTCCCCTACGCCCGGGGCGGGGCCATCGGCGCGACCATGCTCGGCTTCGGCCGGGCGATGGGCGAGACGATTGTCGTCGCACTCATCGTGTCTCCTAAGTTCGTCTTCAACTTCCATGTGCTCGAAGGCAGCGGCATCTCGATCTCGTCGCTCATCGCGCTGCGGTACGGCGACAGCGACCAGATCAGCCTGTCGGCGCTCATGGCTGCCGGCCTGGTCCTGTTCGTGATAACCCTGATTATCAACTCGCTGGCGTCCGTTGTGATCAACCGTTCCCGATCCAGTGCGCAGACCTCGTGACCACCGTCGCACAGCGTCCGACACCGCCGAGCGTGCCCGTGGTGACGCCTCGGCCGCGCCTCGTCAGCAAGGTCCCCCTGCGCTCGGTGAGCACCGAGGCCCTGGGATCGCTGGTGGCATCGGCGACCGCAGCCATCGCTCTGGTATGGGTCCTCTACAGCCGCATCCTCCCGTTCCACGGCACGCTGGGTTTCTGGATCTGCACGTACTTGACGTTCCTGGCCCTGTTCGGAGCTGTGAGCGGACTGCAGTTCGGGCGCCGGGTGGTCGTGGACCGCGTCATGACCGCGGTCGCGACGACCGGCGGTGTGATTGTCGTCGTCGTCCTCGTCGATCTCTTCGGCTACACCCTCGTCGAGGGTGCGAAGGCGCTCCGACACCTCAACTTCTTCACCCACACGATGTCGCTCGCCGGGCCGTTGTCTCCGCTGACCAAGGGCGGAGCATTAGCTGCCGCGGTCGGCTCGCTCGAGCAGCTCGGGATCGCGACCGCTATCTCGGTGCCGCTCGGCCTGCTCGCGGCGCTGTACATGGCGGAGATCGGCGGCCGCCTCGCCTACGTCGTGCGGATCGTGGTCGACGCCATGACGGCGTTGCCCTCCGTCGTGGCCGGCCTGTTCGTGTTGAGCCTCTACATCGTGACGCTCCGCTTTCCGGCGAGCGGTTTCGCCGCCGCGCTGGCCATCAGCGTCATGATGCTGCCGATCGTCACCCGGGCAGCCGAGGTCATCATCCGGTTGGTGCCGAACTCGCTGCGCGAAGCCGGGTATGCGATGGGCTCGAGCCAGTGGCGCGTGGTGTGGAACGTGGTGTTGCCCACCGCCCGCTCCGGTCTGACGACCGCGGTCGTGCTCGGGATGGCGCGGGGCATCGGCGAGACCTCTCCCGTCCTGCTCACTGCCGGGTTCACGCAGGAGCTCAACGTGAACCCGCTCAGCGGACAGCAGGTCAGCCTGCCGCTCTACATCTACACGTACGTGCGCTTCCCCCAGCACACGGAGATCGACCGTGCCTTCGGCGCTGGGGTGCTGCTGATGCTCATCGTGCTCGTTCTGTTCGTGACCGCCCGGATCCTCGGCGGCGCAGCCCCGGGAGAGGTCACGAAGCGACAACGGCGGGCGATGGCACGCGCGACCTCCCGGGCCCGCTCACGTGCCACGGAGAGTGCCACGGAGACCCGTCTCGAGCACAGCCAGCGGCAGCACGCCGTGATCACCGGAGAAGAGGCCTCATGAGGCATGTCGTCCGCACAGCGGCTCTGCTCGGTGCGATGGCGGTCGTGAGCGTCGCCGCGGCTTTCGGAACCGGCGGCCCCGCGAAGGCCGCCGCGGTCCAGCCAGCGATGCCGGCCGCGACGTCGACCCTCAACGGTTCCGGGTCGTCGTGGGCGGCGCCGGCGATCGAGCAGTGGTCGGAGGACGTGCGCCCGCAGGGCATCGTCGTCAACTACGCCCCGAACGGGTCTCAAGAGGGCCGTAGCGACTTCACCTCCGACCTGAAGGACTTCGCCGGCTCGGACATCGCGTTCCTCAACGGCCAGGACAAGATCGCGGGGGGCGCGGTCGAGACCTCCAAGTACGGCTACTCCTACCTACCGATCACCGCCGGCGGCACCGCGTTCATGTATCACCTCACCGTAGGTGGCAAGCAGATCACCAACCTGCGGCTGTCCGGCGACACCGTCACCAAGATCTTCACCGGTCAGATCACCAACTGGGACGACCCGCGCATCACCCGCGACTACGGCGCGCAGCTACCCAACGAACCGATCACGCCGGTCATCCGCTCCGACGGATCGGGCGCGACGGCGCAGTTCACGGGCTGGATGAACAACCAGTACCCGTCGCAGTGGGACGCCTTCTGCGCGAAGTACGCCCACGTGACCCAGCAGCCGTGCGGCGAGACCGAGTTCTACCCGAGTTTCGGCGACGCCAAGGCCCAGGGAAGCTCGACCGCGGTCGCGAACTACATCACGGCGTCCTTCGGCGAGGGGGCCATCGGCTACGACGAATACGCCTACTCGCTTGAGTCGCACTATCCCGTCGTACGGCTCGAGAACAAGGCCGGTTACTACGTGCTGCCGAGCGCCTCGAATGTCGCGGTCGCGCTGAACCTCCCGAACGTGATCGACTTCAACCAGAACGACATCAACTACCTGACCGAAGATCTGCGCACGGTCTACAGCAACCCCGACCCTCGCGCCTACCCGATCTCCAGCTACAGCTACCTGATCGTCCCGCGTGTCGTTGCGGGTAAGCCCATTCCGGCGACGTGGTCGGCGGGCAAGGGCGCAGCGATGTCGAGCTTCGCGAACTACTTCCTGTGCAGCGGCCAGAAAGAGATGGCCCAGCTCGGGTACTCGCCGCTCCCGATCAACCTGGTCCAGGGCGGGTTCCGCCAGGTGTCGAACATGCCGTCCGCGATCGCGACCCCCGCGAGCAAGAACCTTGCCGCCTGCGGCAATCCGACATTCGTCAACGGGCAGAACATCTTGCTCAAGACCGCGCCGTACCCGACTGCGTGCGACAAGGTCGGTTCGGCGCTCTACGGCTGCGGTACCTCTACGCAGCAGGGGCCCAGCGGGTCGGGCGCATCGGGTGGGTCGGGCGGAAGTTCGACCAGGGGTAGCGGGACGACGAGCGCTGTCGGTGCGGCGGGGAGCACGGCCGCTGGCGGCGGCACGGGGACGGCTACCAAAGTGGCGGCCGGGAGCTCGATCGACCCGGCCACCGGTCAGCAGGTCGCCGCGGCGGACGCTGCCAGTGGCACCACGGGGGGAGGTGTGCCCGCCCAGGCGGTGCTCGTGGATGCTTCGGGCCAGGCAACCGTGACACCCGGTCTGCTCACCGCGCTTGCCGTGCTCGTGGCCGTGGCGGCACCGCCGACGGTCTATGCACTGCTGCGACGCCGAGGCCGCCCGTGATCGGCCCCACCCGCATCCCGGTGGTCGGGTGAGCGTCGAGACCCGACCGTCGGTGGTCGGATCGGAGGTGCCGGTTGCCGCCGTCGCCGCACGGGTCTCCGCGCCGGAGCCGATGCCTGCGGGGCCTGTGCCCTGGGTCGCGGTCGCCGCTGGAGCGGTCGGGCTGCTCGCGGCCCTCGTGCTCGGCTTCTTCGTCTACTTCGTCGGCGTCTCCGCCGCCCAGGAAGCACACGACCAGTCCATTCTGTTCGACCGCATGCGATCCGAACTGAACTCGGCGACGGCGCCGGTCAGCCCGCAGCGAGACGGCACCCCGGTCGCGCTCCTCGACGTCCCGGCGATGGGCCTTCACCACCTCGTCGTCGTGCAGGGGACGAGCGGAACCGATCTGATGTCGGGTCCGGGCCTGCGAGCAGACACGCCACTGCCCGGTGAGCAGGGAGTGTCGGTCCTCTACGGCCGCCGAAGCAGTTTCGGCGGTCCGTTCGGCCGGCTCGGGTCGCTGCGGGTGGGCGACACCATCACCGTCACCACCGGTCACGGGGTGTCGCACTACCGCGTCACCAAGTTCAGCAGCGACGGCCAGCCGGTGCGCGACACCGCGCCCAACAGGCTCGTGCTCGTCACGGCGGGTCCCGGTCTCACTCCGGAGTACGCACGCACGGCGAGCGCCGTCCTGGTAGGGACACCCCTGCCCGACGACGGCGGCTACCCCGGTGTCGGCGCCCGCGGCGCGGAGATGGCGTCCGACTCAGCCGGGATCGGTCGCGTGTTGCTCTGGTCGGTGCTCCTGGTCATCGTCGCGGCTGGCGGCACGGCAGCCGCGGTGCTGTGGTCGCGGTGGCCAGCCTGGCTGCTCGCCACACCGATCACCATCGCCGTCGTCTGGAACATCTATGAAAATGCCGCCCCCCTCCTGCCCAACCTCCTCTAGGGACCTCGCCATGACTGCGTCTCCGGCCGACGAGACCCCCGCCGGCACCCACCCGCGGCATCCCGACGACGCTCTCGCCGCCGCGCTGTTCCCTATGCCGCCCATGTCTGATCGACCTTCGCGGGCCGAGCCGGATCAGGGTCCCGGCGCGCCACTGCCCCCCCAGAATCCCCCGCTCACCAGCGGGCCGAACGAGAGCACCGTGCCGCTGCGCGTGACCGACTTGCGGGCACGCGAACCGTACGTGGTCGGCCCGCTAACCGCTGCCTCCGCCCCTCATTCGGTTGGAGCAGCAGACGCCGAACACCCACCCACCGCACCGACGGTCGCGGAGCTTGCGGCTGGGCTTGCTGCGGCGGAAGCAACGCTGCGCGCGGCAGAGGCCGCGCACGCTGCTGCGGAACGTGCGACCGAGGAGCTGCGTCGTGCGGAGGCGGTGCAGGAGCGCCGAGCGGAGGCTTCCGCAGCTGAGGTCGCCGCGCTGGCACAGCCGGAGCGACTCCCGGCCGCCCCGCCCGTCTTCACGGTGCCGGATCGCCCAGACGAAGACATCGTCCGGGCGAGCGCGATCCCTGACCCTGTCCCTGAGGCAACACCGGAGGTCGAGCCGGACGCAACGTCGGATCCGGTGTCTCCGGTGGATGCTGCCGTCGCAGCGGCTCCGATCGCACCGGGGCCAGGTGGTGCAGACGGCTCCGGCAGCGCTCCTGGCCAGGAGCCGGAGGTCTCTGCTGACCGCGGTGGGGCCGACGGCGACACGTTGGTCATGACCCGGCCAGTGGCCGCCGACGGGTCAACGCTCCCGCCGCCTCCCTTCGAGCCAGAGACGACGGCCCCGACGCCTTCGCCGGGCGGCACCGCGGCCGGCAGCGAGACACGGGTCATCTCTGTGGTCGACCTCACCGACACGGCGCAGCTTGCCGGCGGGGCGTTACCGCCCCTGCCAGCTGCCGACCACGCTCTGGTGGGTCTGCGGGCCAGGTCGGTGTCCGCGTGGTTCGGCGACCACAAGGTGCTGGACGGCGTCTCGCTGACGATCGCGCCGGGCGAGGTCACCGCGCTGATCGGACCGTCGGGATGCGGCAAGTCGACGTTCCTGCGCATCCTCAACCGCATGCACGAGATGATCAAGGGCGCGTCGCTCGCGGGTGAGGTCTTGCTCGGGGACGAGGACATCTATGACCCGAAACGTCGCCCGTCGGACGTACGCCGACGGATCGGCATGGTGTTCCAGCGCCCCAACCCGTTCCCGGCGATGTCGATCTACGAGAACGTCACCAGCGGTCTGAAACTCGCCGGGATCTCCTGCGATGACAAGGACTCGCTCGTCGAGCAGAGCCTGGCGCGGGCGGGTCTCTGGCAGGAGGTGAAGGACCGGCTGCACACGCCGGGCGGTGCGCTGTCCGGTGGTCAGCAGCAGCGGCTGTGTATCGCGCGCTCGTTGACAGTGTCACCGGACGTGCTGCTGATGGATGAACCGTGCTCTGCGCTCGACCCGACTTCCACGCGGCGGGTAGAGGACACGATCCACGAGCTGCGGGGTGAGGTGACCATTGCGATCGTGACGCACAACATGCAGCAGGCGGCTCGCGTGTCCCGCGCCTGCGCGTTCTTCCTCGCGACACACGACACACCCGGCCACATTGTGGAAGCAGGCCCGACGGACCAGATATTCAACGCGCCGCAGGACAGCCGTACGGCTGACTACGTGAACGGCCGGTTCGGCTGACCTGAAAGATCAGCTGGTGACGAACCGGAGGGTCGCGCCGCCGCCGCTGACGTTGAGGCCGGTCCCGCGGACATCGCCGTGGCCGACGAACGTGATGGTGACGTTGCCGCGCGGGCCCTGCTCCTTCAACGAGGTGTACCCGGCCGCTGCCAGCGCGTGCTGCCAGTAGGTGACCGCCTGTGGTCCGCTCGCCAGGACCACGTTCGCCAGTTGCACCGTCGGGGTGGTCCGCACGCTCCAGCGCACGCTGCTGCCGGGCGGTGTCGGGAATGCCGGGGGCAGGGACGCTGGCGTTCCCGTCGGCGCCGGGCTCGTACCGCCGAACGCGGCCGCCGCTGAGGCGAGCGCCGCCGGTCCTACTGAGTCGTCGGCAGCGAACTGGCCGCCGGCGGATGCCGACGCGCTGGGCTGTCCGGACGCGCCCGATGCTGTAGGAGCGCTTCCGAACGGCCCGCTGGAGGTGGGAGCACCGACCGAGGCGGACGCCTCGACGGGAACGGACGTCCTGGCCGTAGCAGAGCTGCTCCGCGTCGGCGGGGTCGCTTGCTGCCCCGCATCGCTCGGTGAGCTGCTCGCGGAGGACGCGCCGCCGCAGCCGGCGAGCGAGAGCCCACCGGCCGCCACGATCACGGCGACGGCGCCACGGGCACCGATGCGGCGGGGAGCGAGATGCTCAGGGCGCGACGAAGGGGCTGGTC
>CAJCIY010000323.1 GCA_903970495.1 Candidatus Melainabacteria bacterium
ATGACGAGGTCGAGCGCGACAGCCTTGAGCAGCGCCGACTCCTGCCGTACGCGGCCCGGCACGACGAGGTCGGCGGCGTAGCGGGTGAGGTCGTGCCCGCCGTACGCGGCCCGGGTCGCCTCGACCGCCGCCGCGCAGAAGCGGCCGATCAGGTCGCTCGTCAGTGCCTTCAGGCCGGCGGTGTCGCGCGGTCCGCCGTCGAAGGTCGCGGGCCAGTCCGCGGTCAACGCCCGCCACACCTCGTGCAGCTCGCCGCGGTCGCTGCCGGGCAGGTACTCCAGCGCCACCTCGACGACGGCCTCGGGGTCGAGCTCCCCGGTGACGATCAGCCCGGCGTGGATGCCGTCCTCGAGGTCGTGCACCGAGTACGCGACGTCGTCGGCCCAGTCCATCACCTGCGCCTCGATGCTCCGGGCGTCGTCGGGCGTGCCGCGCCTCGCCCAGCGGAAGGCCTCGAGGTCGTCGTCGTACACGCCGAACTTCGCGGTCCCGGGGCGGCGCGGCCAGGGGTACTTCGTCGCCGCGTCGAGCGCCGCCCGCGTCAGGTTGAGCCCCGCGCCCGGAACCTTCACCTCGAGCCGCGTCAGCAGCCGCAGCGACTGGGCGTTGCCCTCGAAACCGCCCGCAGCTGCTGCGATCTCGTCGAGCGCCGCCTCCCCGTTGTGACCGAACGGCGGGTGACCGAGGTCGTGCGCGAGGCAGGCGGCGTCGACGAGGTCGGCGTCCGCGCCGAGCGCCTGCGCGATCTCGCGGCCGACCTGCGCGCACTCGAGGCTGTGGGTGAGCCGCGTACGGGGGAAGTCGTCCTCGCCGGCCACGACGACCTGCGTCTTGCCGGCGAGGCGTCGCAGCGCGGCGCTGTGCAGGACGCGGGCGCGGTCGCGCTGGAACGGCGTGCGGCCGCTGCCCTTGGGCTCCTCGAGGACGCGCCGCTCGAGATCGCCCGGCTCGTACACGCCGCCGACGCTAGCGGGCCTGACAGCGGGCGGCCTCGCCGCTACGGTGCGCAGGCATGACGAGCCCACCGTGGGAGCCGCCGGTCGCCGGCACCGAGGTCGAGCACCTGCTCGCCGCCCTCGACCGCCAGCGGGCGACCTTCCGCTGGAAGGCCGACGGCCTGGATGCCGCCGGGCTCTCGTTGCGCATCGGGGCCTCGACCCTGACCCTCGCGGGGCTGCTGAACCACCTCGCCCTGGTCGAGGACCACCAGTCGACGGTACGGCTGGACGGCTCGCCGCTGAGCCCGCCGTGGGACGCCGTCGACTTCGACACCGATCCCGAGTGGGAGATGCGCACCGCGCTCGAGATGGACCCGGCCGACCTCTACGCCCGGTACGACGCCGCCGTCGAGACCGCGCGCCGACGGTTCGCTGCCGCGATCGCCGACGGGGGTCTCGACCGGCCGACGTGCACCTGGCCCGACGGCCGGACGCCGAGCGTCCGCCGCATCCTGTTCGACCTGCTCGAGGAGTACGGCCGTCACACCGGGCAGGCGGACCTGCTGCGCGAGGCCGTCGACGGCCGCGTGGGCGAGGACCCGCCGCCCGACTGGCGTCCCTAGCGGCTGTCGCTGCCCGTCGTCTCGAGCGCGGCGCGGCCCGCCTCGAGCCGCGCGACCGGTACGCGGAACGGCGAGCAGGAGACATAGTCCAGACCGACCTCGTGGAAGAAGTGCACCGAGTCGGGGTCGCCGCCGTGCTCTCCGCACACCCCGAGGTGCAGGTCCGGTCGCGTCGCCCGACCGGCCTCGACGGCCGTGCGGACGAGCGACCCGACACCCTCGCGGTCGAGCGTCTCGAACGGCGAGACCCCGAAGATGCCGAGGTCGAGGTAGCGGCTGAAGAAGCTGGCCTCGACGTCGTCGCGGGAGAAGCCCCACGTCATCTGCGTCAGGTCGTTGGTGCCGAAGGAGAAGAACTCGGCCGCCTCGGCGATCTGCCCGGCGGTCAGCGCCGCACGGGGCACCTCGATCATGGTGCCGACGAGCGCCTCGACACCGACCTCGGCGAGCACCGCCTCGGCCTCCTCGCGTACGGACTCCAGCTCCTGGACCGCGCCGACGAGCGGGATCATCACCTCGGGGTGCGGGTCCTTGCCCGCCTTCTTCAGGGCGAGGGCGGCCTCGGCGATGGCGCGCACCTGCATCGCGAACAGGCCGGGGATGACCAGGCCGAGCCGGACGCCGCGCAGGCCGAGCATCGGGTTCTGCTCGTGCAGCCGGCGTACGGCCTCGAGCAGCGTCACCCGGTGCGGGTCGACGCCATCGCCCGCGAGAGCGACCTCGACCGACAGCGAGGTGAGGTCGGGCAGGAACTCGTGCAGCGGCGGGTCGATCAGCCGGATCGTGACGGGCAGGCCGTCCATCGCGCCGAGGATGCCCTCGAAGTCCTCGCGCTGCAGCGGGAGCAGCGCGGCGAGCGCCGCCTCGCGCTCGGTGTCGCCCTCGGCGAGGATCAGATCCTCGACCAGCTGCCGGCGGTCGCCCAGGAACATGTGCTCGGTACGGCACAGCCCGATGCCCTGCGCGCCGAAGCGGCGGGCGCGCTCGGAGTCCTCGGGCGTGTCGGAGTTGGCCCGGACCGCGAGGCGGCGGGTGGCGTCGG
>CAJCIY010000324.1 GCA_903970495.1 Candidatus Melainabacteria bacterium
GGATGCCCGCCTGCCGCATCCCGCCGCCGAGCCGCTTGCGCCAGACCCGGGCCTCGGCCATCGCCGCTGCGTCGCCGACGAGCACCGACCCGACCGGCGCGCCCAGGCCCTTCGAGAGGCAGACGCTCATCGTGTCCGCGACCGCGCCGACCTCGGCGGCCGAGACCCCGGCGGCGACGCACGCGTTCCAGACCCGGGCGCCGTCGATGTGCAGCTGCAACCCGCGGCCGTGCACGACCGCCGAGATCTTCCAGAGCGTCGGGAGCGGGATGACCGTGCCGCCGGCGCGGTTGTGCGTCTGCTCGAGGGCGACCGCGCGGGTGACGACCGTGCCGTACCCGTCGGGCCGGATCATCGCGGCCACGTCGGTGACGTCCGGCACGCCGGCGATCGAGCGGAACGTCCGGGTCGTGATGCCGCTGAGCGCGGCGGCCGCGCCGAGCTCGTAGGTGACGACATGGGCGCCCTCGTCGCAGAGCAGCTCGGTGCCCGGCGGGCAGGCCAGCTTCAGGCCCAGCTGGTTGCCGAGCGATCCCGAGGCGACGAACAGCCCGGCCTCGTGGCCGCACAGCCCGGCGACCCGCTCCTCGAGCGCGTTGACCGTCGGGTCCTCGCCGTAGACGTCGTCGCCGACCTCGGCCGAGGCCATCGCGGCGCGCATGCCGTCGGTCGGCCGGGTCAGGGTGTCGCTGCGGAGGTCGACGGTCACGGAGCAGACCGTACGATCCGGGCTCGGCAGGAAGGAGCGGCGGGTGCGGGCGCTGGTCAGCGACGCCGACCTCATCGGCGTCGTCGAGACCCAGGTCGACCGGGTGCACGACGCGGCGATGCGGCTCGGCTGCTCGGTGGACGAGGCGTACCAGGTCGCGCAGGACGCGGCCCTGGAGCTGGTGTCCGACCTCGCGACGCAGCCCGAGACCGTCGGCGACCTCGTGGGCGGCCTGTACGCCCGCTGCCGCGCCGTCAGCCGCACGCTGCGCAGCGGCGCGCTGACACCCGGACCGGCGGTGGTGGGTGACGAGGAGGCCCGAGAGGTCGCCGAGGCGGTGTCGGAGCTGCCGGAGCGGCGCCGGCTCGCGGTGCTGCTCCTCGACGCGTACGGGCTCACCTACGCGCAGGCAGCGGTGGCCCTCGAGCTCGACGTGGCCGAGACGGCGCGGACCGTGGCGCTCGGCCGCGCGGCGCTGGTCGAGAGCGTCGACGAGCGCGTGGCGCCCCCGCTCGCCGGCCACGACGTCGCGATCGGCGACCTCGGACAGCTGTCCGACGGGTCCGCCCCGGCCGGCGGCCGCTTCGCCGGACTGCGCCAACACGCCAGCGGCTGCGCGACCTGCGCCCAGCACCTCGGGGTGCAGACCCGCGGCCGGGGCATGCTCGCCGCCCTGCCGGTGCTGGCGCTCGACCCGGCCGGGCGCGGCGAGCTGCTGGAGCGGGTCGGCGCGCGGGCGGCGGCCGCGCTGCCCACGGTCGACGAGGTCGAGTCCGAGCTCGCCGGCGGGTCGGCGCCCCGACCGCTGCTCCCGGCCTGGGTGTGGGTCGCCGCGCTCGTCGTCGCGATCGTGCTCGGCGTCCTGATCGGGCTCCTGCTGCAGGGCTCGGGCTAGCCGCGGGCCTGCAGCATCTCGGCGACGAGGAACGCCAGCTCGATCGACTGGCCGGTGTTCAGGCGCGGGTCGCACGCGGTCTCGTACCGCAGCGCGAGTCCGGCCTCGTCGATGTTCTCGCCGCCGCCGAGGCACTCGGTGACATCGTCACCGGTCAGCTCGACGTGCAGGCCGCCGGGGTGGCTGCCGAGCGCGCCGTGCACCTCGAAGAAGCCGCGCACCTCGGTCAGCACGTCGTCGAAGTGCCGGGTTTTGTGCCCGTACGCACTGGTGATCGTGTTGCCGTGCATCGGGTCGCACGCCCACACGACCGGGTGCCCCGAGGCGCGGACCTTCTCGACCAGCGGCGGCAGCAGCTCGGTGACGCGGTCGGCGCCGAGTCGGGTGACGAAGGTCAGCCGGCCGGGCTCGTGGTCCGGGTCGAGCAGGTCGGCGAGCGCGACCGCGTCCTCGGGCGTCGAGGTCGGCCCGAGCTTCACCCCGACCGGGTTGGCGATGCCCTGCGCGAACGCCAGGTGCGCGCCGCCCGGCTGCCGGGTCCGCTCGCCGACCCAGACCATGTGCGCCGACAGGTCGTAGCCGCCGCGGGTGAGCGCGTCCTCGTACGGCAGCAGCAGCATCTCGTGGCTGGCGTACAGCTCGACCCCGCGGAGCGCACTGTCGTCGACGCCGCAGGCGCGCATGAAGCCGAGCGCGCGGTCGATGTCGCGGGCGAGGCGGTCGTAGCGCCGTCCGGCGGCCGACCGCCGGACGAAGTCCTTGTTCCAGAGGTGGACGGCGTGGAGGTCGGCGTCGCCTCCGGTCGCGAACGCGCGCAGCAGGTTCAGCGTCACGGCGCTGGCGTGGTAGGCGCGTACCAGCCGCTGCGGGTCGGGCGTCCGCTCCGCGGGGTCGAGGCCGTTGACGGCGTCGCCGCGGTAGGACGGCAGACCGGTGGAGTCGAGGTCAGAGCTGCGCGGCTTGGCGTACTGGCCGGCCCAGCGGCCGACCTTGACGACCGCCAGCGACGCGCCGTAGGTCAGGACGACGGCCATCGCGAGGAGCGTGCGGACCTTGTCCCGGACGGAGTCGGTCGTGTTCGCCGCGAACGTCTCGGCGCAGTCACCGCCCTGCAGCAGGAACGCCTCGCCCCGCGCGACGAGCGCGAGACGGGCGCGCAGCGCGTCGACCTCGGACGGCCACACCAGCGGCGGCAGCGCGCGCAGCTCGTCCCCTGCGCGGACGACGGCGTCGGCGTCGGGCCACGCCGGCTGCTGGGCAGCCGGCCGGTCCCGCCAGGTCGACGTCGTCGTCATGCCTCCCAGCGTACGGACCGCCGTGGTCCTCAGGCGCAGGACGCAGGACGAGGTGCCGTCAACGCCTCCACGGTGCGTGGCCGCCGACTCGGTCGAGCGTGGGCACCCGGCGCGGCGCTGCTGTCAGGTCCGGCTTGGAGGCGTCTGCGGCAGGCCGCGGCCCGAGGCCGCGGCGGTGGCGCGGAGTCGCGACAACGGCGGAGCGAAGCGACTGCGTCGCGACCAGCGCCAGCGTCGCGGCCGATCACTCGCTCGGGGGCCAGTGCTGCTGGATCACCCTCCAGCGGGCGAGGTTGTGGCGCGCGTCGACCAGGGCGTCGTGCTGGCCCTCGGGGTCGGCCGGCAGCAACGGTGAGCCGACGTCCTCCCAGCGCTGCCGCAGGTCGCGGGTGAACCGCGGCAGCGCCCGGGGCAGCGCCCGCATCGCCCCCCAGAGCTGGCAGAGGGCCACGTGGTCGTACGCGCCGTACCAGGCCCACAGCTCGATGTCCTCGCCGTCGGCGGTGAGGAACTCCAGCAGGCGCTCGCGGATCGTCGCCCGTGAGCACCAGGCACGGTCGGCGGGCGAGGGCAGCTGGTCGAGGACGTTGCGGCGGACCCACGGGATGGCCTTGTCGGGGTCGAACTCGGTCGAGACGCAGTAGAGCTCGCGGCCGCCGTCCTCGCTCACGACGCCGATCGACACGAGGTCGATCGTCGTCCCGTCCTCGATGAACTCGGTGTCGTAGACGAAGCGGGTCACGGCCGCCCCCGGCCCAGCGGCCGCTGGTAGCAGACGACGTCGTGCCACGTCCCGAACTTCCGTCCCACCTCGTGCAGCGTGCCCGACGCGGTGAACCCGAACCGCTCGTGCAGTCGCACCGACGCGTCGTTGGGGAGCGCGATGTTGGCGACGGCGAGGTGCGCGTCGCCGTCGTCGAGCCGGTCGAGGAGCGCGGCGTACAGCGCCGTCCCGAGCCCGGTCCCTCGGCGCTGCAGGTAGATCGAGGTCTCGACGGTCGTGTCGTACGCGGGTCTCGGCCGGAACGTCCCGCTCTTGGCGTACCCGACGACGGCGCCGCCGTCCGCGGCGACCAGCAGGTGGTGGGCGCCGTGGCGCGTCGCGACGAGCTCGGCCCAGTGCGCCGCCGGCGGCGGCTCGAGGTCGAAGGTCGCGTACCCGGTGCGGACCTCGGCGGCATAGATCGCCGCGATGCCCGCCGCGTCCGCGGCGGCCGCGTCCCGGATCTCCACGGCCGGCGCGGAGGTCAGCTGGCCTTGCGGGTCGGTGCCTCGTCGACCGATGGCTCCGCGGTGGCCCGGGCCGCCGCGCGTGCTGCCTTCGCGTCGGCCTTGGCCTGGCTCGCGTAGACGTCCACGTACTCCTGGCCGCCGGCGGTCATCAGCTCGTACATGATCTCGTCGGTGATCGACCGCAGCACCTGCGGGCTGTCCTCCATCCCCTCGTACCGGGAGAAGTCGAGCGGCTTGCCGATGCGCAGGCCGACGCGGTGGACCTTCGGGATCAGCCGCCCCTCGGGCGCGACGTCGTAGAGCCCGACCATGGCCACCGGGACGACCGGGACGCCCGCGGCGAGCGCCATCCGGGCCACGCCGGTCTTGCCGCGGAAGAGCCGGCCGTCCGGCGAGCGGGTGCCCTCGGGGTAGACCCCGAGCAGCTTGCCGCTCGCGAGGATCTTCAGCCCGGTCTGCAGCGCCTCGTTGCTGGCGCTGCCGCCGGTCCGCTCGATCGGGACCTGTCCGGTGCCGGTGAAGAACGCCCGCTGGAACCAGCCCTTCGGACCGGTGCCGGTGAAGTAGTCCGACTTGGCCAGAAAGGTGATCTTCCGCGGCACCATCAGCGGCAGGAAGATCCAGTCCATCCACGACTGGTGGTTGGACGCCACCAGGGCTGCGCCCTCGCGCGGGAGGTTCTCAGCGCCCTCGACCCAGGGCCGGTAGAGCACCCGCAGGATCGGCGTCAAGATGATCTTGACGACCCAGTAGAGCAACCCGTCCACCTCCGGCGCCTGCGACCTGACCCTTTCAGGGTACGGGGTCGGGGCCATCCGGCGCTCGCGGCTCGGGCCGCGTCATGCGACCATCCCTGGGTCGTTCCGTCCCCAGCCTGGAGGCTGCTGTGCCCGTCGTCCCCGGCGCCGAGCCCTACGCGGCCGACGGCGGCCCCGTGGGCGCCGTGCTGGTCCACGGCTTCACCGGCAGCCCGGCATCCATGCGCCCCTGGGGCGAGCACCTGGCCGCCGCCGGGCTGACGGTCCGCGTCCCGCGGCTGCCGGGTCACGGCACCCGCTGGCAGGACCTCAACGACACCACCTTCGAGGACTGGTACGCCGAGGCCGAGCGCGCGTTCGACGAGCTGCGCGGCCGCTGCGAGCGGGTCTACGTCGGCGGCCTGTCGATGGGGGGCACCGTCGCGGTCGCGCTGGCCGAGCGCCGGGCGGGCGAGCTGACCGGCGTGCTGCTCGTCAACCCGTCGCTGACGACCGGCGACCCCCGGGCGCGGTTGCTCCCGCTGGTGGCGCGGTTCCTGCCGTCGATGCCGCCGATCGGCAACGACATCAAGAAGGCCGGCGTCACCGAGGGCGCGTACGACCGGCTGCCGACCCGGGGCGCGCTGTCGCTCGCCAAGGCGTGGCCGCTGGTGCTCGCCGACCTCGCCAAGATCACCGACCCGCTGCTGGTGTACCGCTCGACCGAGGACCACGTCGTCCCCGCCTCGTCGGTCGACCGGCTCGTAGCCGGCGCGACCAACACGACCGTCGACGTCCGGGCACTCGCGAACAGCTACCACGTGGCGACCCTGGACAACGACGCGCCGGAGATCTTCGCCGGCTCGCTCGCGTTCATGACCGGCACGTCGTGACCGCCGTCCAGCCGCCCGTCGGCTCGCGCGGCAACGGCCTGACCGCGGGCGGGTGGGCGCGCGTCGCCGACTGCGACCCGCGCCTGGCCGACGAGCTGCTGTCGCTGCTGGCCGATGCCGACATCGCCGCCTGCGCCGCACCGTCGCCCGGCGAGCGGGGCGGCTACCTCGAGGTACGTCTTCCCCGCCGCCCCGTCGACCGGCTCTACGTCGACGCCGAGCGCCGGGAGGACGCGGAGCGGCTCGTCCGGCGCCGGCTCGAGCAGCCGATCGGCGAGCTGACCGGCCCGGCGTCGCCGTCCGCCAACGACGAGGCCTTCGAGGCGATCGTCGCCGGCTGG
>CAJCIY010000325.1 GCA_903970495.1 Candidatus Melainabacteria bacterium
GAGCCCGACCAGCCTGGTCGTCGCCTTCGTGGACGTCGACCGCCTCAAGCTGGTCAACGACACCGCCGGGCACGCGGCCGGCGACAGCCTGCTGCGCGCCGTGGCCCAGGCCCTCCTGACCGGGCTGCGGCCGTACGACAGCGTCATGCGCTACGGCGGAGACGAGTTCGTCTGCGTCCTGCCGGGTGTCTCGTTGCCCCACGCCCGGGAACGGATCCGCGAGGTGCAGGAGCTGCTGGCCGCCGCCGCACCCGGTCGGCGGATGAGCGTCGGCCTCGTGCTGCACCGCGCCGCCGAGGATGTCGACCAGGTCATCGCCCGCGCGGATGCAGACCTGTACGCGAGGCGACGGGCGGCTGGACCCTGACGGTGCTCGGGCCTCGGGCGTCAGAACTCGCCGTGACGCGCGCGGGCGGTGCGCACGGCCTCGTCGACGATGGACTGCGCGAGGTCGGTGACCCGGACGTGCTCCGCCTGGCTGCGGGCGCGCAGCCGGTCGAGGGCCTCGGCGGGACCGGAGCCGGTACGGCTCATGACGATGCCCAGCGCCTGGTCGATGACCGCCCGGCTCGAGAGGGCCGCGGTGAGCTGTGCGGCGAGGCGCTGCGACTCGCCGAGCACCTGGGCGTTGTGCACGGAGACCGCGGCCGGCGTCGCGAACAGCTCCCCGATCCGGACGGCTTCGTCGCCGAAGGCGTGCTTCGGACGGGCGTACACGTTGAGCGCGCCGACGACCTCGCCGGGGAGCAGCAGCGGGAGCGAGAGGACGCTGTGGACGCCGAGCCGCCCGACCCGGGGACCGAAGCGCGGCCAGCGGGCCTCGCCGCCGAGCGAGCCCGAGGTCTGGGTGGACCGGGTGGCGACCGCGAGCAGGCACGGTCCCTCGCCGAGTGCGTACTGGATGTCGTCGACCTGCCGGACGAAGTCCGCGCTGGCCACGACGGTCTGCGGCTGCGGCAGGTCGAGCATGGTGAGGCCGGCGCCCTCGGCCCCGGGGATCGCGCCCACCGCGTAGTCGGCGATCGAGGTCAGGACGTCCCGGACCGGTCGCTGCCCGGTCAGCAGGCCGGCCAGGCCGGCGAGGCCGGCCGACAATCCCACGTCGTCGGCCACGGAACGACGCTACAGGCTGGCGACGCCGAGGCGCCGGTCTCTCAGCACGGCCGCCGCGGGGTCTGCCCTGTACCGTCTCGGCTGGCTGGGTCACAGCCAGCTGGGAACGGGATCGCCGCGCAGGCCGCGGTCGCGACGGCACCGCCGCGATCCCAGGACCTCAGGCGCACGGTCTCCCCGGAGTCGACAGTGGCCGCTTCACCTGCCCTCTCCGCGGCAGCTCCCACCACCCGACGCTCCAGCGACTACGGCCAGCTGATGAAGCAGGTCCAGGCCGCAGGCCTGCTCGAGCGCTCGCTGGCCGGCTACCTGCCGCGCATCGCCGGGATCGCCGGCCTCACCGCCGTCGGGGCGACCGCGTTCTGGTGGCTGGGATCGTCCTGGTGGCAGCTCGTCGTCGCCGCCTGGTTCGCGGCCATCGCCGCGCAGATCGGCTTCCTCGGCCACGACGCCGGCCACCAGCAGATCTTCCGGAGCCACCGCTGGAACGTCCGCTTCGGCACCGTGGTCTCGGCAGCCGGCATCGGCCTGAGCTACGGCTGGTGGGTCGAGAAGCACACCCGCCACCACCAGCGGCCGAACGACGCCGACGTCGACCCCGACGTGCAGCGCGGCGCGCTGGCGTGGAACGCCGAGCAGGCCCGTGCGCAGCCCGCGCTGCTGCGGGCCGTCACCGCGTACCAGGCCCAGCTGTTCTTCCCGCTGCTCCTGCTCGAGGCGGTCAACCTCCACGTCAACAGCCTCCGCGCCGTGCTGGCCCGGCCGCGACGCCGCTGGGCCGAGGGGCTGCTGCTCGCGGGACACGCGGCCGTCTTCGCCGGCGTGCTGCTCTGGTGGCTGTCACCGCTGCAGGCCGTGGCGTTCCTGGTCGTCAACCAGGGGCTGCTCGGCTTCTACCTCGGCTGCAGCTTCGCCCCCAACCACAAGGGGATGTACGTCCCCCAGCCGGGGGAGCAGCTCGACTTCCTGCGCCGCCAGGTGCTCACCTCCCGCAACGTCGTCGGCGGCAGGCCGCTGGCGGTCGTGCTCGGGGGGCTGAACTACCAGATCGAGCACCACCTGTTCCCGAGCATGCCGAGCCGGAACCTGGCACGGTGCCGCCCGCTGGTGCGGGACTTCTGCGCGCAGCACGGCATCCCCTACTGCGAGACCGGGCTGCTGCGCTCGTACGCGTGCGGGCTGCGCTACCTGTCCGCCGTGTCGCGGACCGCCCGGCCGCAGCCCGACCCGGCCGGCTGAGCGCAGGTCGTCAGCGGCAGATGCAGTGGCGGGTCAGCGCGTGGGACTGCGTGGCCTCGCAGAAGCGGGTGCCGATGGAGTCGTGCTCGTGCAGCGGGTGCCCGCAGGCATCGCAGCGGAGAGGTGCCCGGTCTGCGGCCGCGGCGGTGGTGGGAGCCTGGATGATCATGCGTACCTCGGATCGACCCGGACGGGTCGGCTGGTGGATCCCCGGGGGCGAGGCCGACAGGAGAGCCGGCGTGCGGAAGAGCCCCGGTCCCTCGAGTGTAGGCGCGACCGCGCGCCCCGCTATCCGGACGGACGGTCGAAGACGAGCTCGCAGACTCCGGAGGGGAAGCTCCGGCTCGACGCGAGCCGGAGGTCGACCGGACGGTCGAGGTCGCTGAAGATCGAGTCGCCGCCGCCGGCCAGGTACGGCAGCACGAACAGCCGGATCGAGTCGTACAGGCCGAGGGCGACCAGCGAACGCAGCAGGCGGACGCCGCCGACCGCGAGGATCTCGCCGCCCGGCTCGGCCCGGAGGCGGCCGATCTCCTCAGTGATGTCGCCGGCCAGGATCCGCGTACCCGCCCAGGTCGGTCCGGTGACCGTGCGGGAGAGCACGGCCTTGTCCGCGTCGCGCAGGACCTCGGCGATCTCCCGCTCGCTGGGGTCGTCGGCGTCCAGTGCCTGCGGCCAGTACCCGGCGTGCCCGTAGTAGGCCTGCGTCCCCAGGAGATGGGTGCCCGACCGGCGCACACCGGCCACCACCTCGGCGTCGAGCTCGGGATCAGAGAGGGCCCCCCAGCGGTGCCAGCCCTCGTTCTCCTCGGTCGCGGAGAACCCGTCGAGGGAGACCCCGAGCTGCTGGACGATCAGACGACGCGCGGGCATCGGTCCTCCCCGGTTCGGCAGGAAGATCACTCGCCGGAGGCGGTGAACTCCTCGATGCGGGCCTGCATCAGCGACCGCAGCAGGTCGGTCGGCAGCTCGCGGTCGTACGGCAGCTTGACGAAGCCGGCGCCGGACTCGTAGCCGGCCGCGTCGACCGCGTCCTTCTGCGTCGCGAAGAACGGCGGGGTGAAGCGCAGCGAGCAGTGGTTCTTGAAGTTCTGCAGCATCCAGAGGTTCGTGTTCACGCCGCGCACGTAGACCGGCAGGTTCCACTTCAGCTCCTCGCGCGCCTCCGGGTCGGCGGCGAGGCTCAGCGTCCGCAGCGCCTCGAGGTGCGGTCGCTGCACGT
Source organism: Candidatus Melainabacteria bacterium (assembly GCA_903970495.1). Classification (GTDB taxonomy): domain Bacteria; phylum Actinomycetota; class Actinomycetes; order Mycobacteriales; family CAJCIY01; genus CAJCIY01. Next base: position 3,575 of record CAJCIY010000325.1, read on the forward strand.
CGGTCAGCTGCGCGAAGAAGTCGTCGACGCTCGCGCGCCTGGGCATCGGCACGACGGCAGCGTAGTGACGTCGGCCGCCGGCGTCAGCATCCGAAGTAGAAGCCGGCGTCGAGGTCGGCCAGCAGCCCGGGGTGCGCGGGCTTCCAGCCGAGGACCTCCTGCGTACGCGTGCTGGAGACGGGGTTGTCGAGGCCGAGGAAGCCGGCCAGGAACCCGACGTAGTCGCCGGCCTCCTCGGCGGAGACGCTGAGCGGGGGCAGGCCGAGGTGCCGCCCGATGGACTCGGCCATCACGCGGACCGGGATGCCCTCGTCGCCGACGGCGTGGAACCGCGAGCCCGCGGGAGCGTCCTCGAGCGCGAGCCGGTAGAGGCTCGCCGCGTCGAGGGTGTGCCCGGACGGCCAGCGGTTCGCGCCGTCGCCGATGTACACGGCCGACCCCGTGTCGCGGGCGAAGCCGATCAGCGACGGGATGAAGCCATGGTGGTCCAGCTCGCTGTGGACGGTTGGTGGCAGCCGGACCACCGAGGACCGGACGCCCCGGTCGGCGAAGGCCACGACCGCGTTCTCCGCGTCGATCCGAGGGCCGCCCGCGACGGCGTCGTCCTCTGTCCCCACGCCTTCGATGCCACCGAACGCCAGCATCAGGGTGCCCGAGGTGCTCACGAGCGGCTTGCCGCTGCCGGCGAGCGCGTCGCCCAGAGCGAGGAGCGCCTGCAGGTCGCTGTCGATGGCGCCCAGGAAGTCGCCGGACCGCATGGCCTCGTGCTTGAACGCGAGGTGGATGACGCCGTCGGCCGCGGCGGCGGCCGAGCGCAGCCGGTCGAGGTCGTCGAGGTCGCCGCGCTCGACCTCGGCACCCCAGCTCGCGAGCAGCGTCGCGGAGGCGTCGGAGCGGGCGAGCCCGACGACCTCGTGGCCGTGGGTCAGCAGCTCGGGGACGACGGCACTGCCGATGTGGCCGGACGCTCCGGTGATGAACACGCGCATGGGGGACCTCCAGGGGATGTGATGCCAGTGACTGACATCAGCGTACGCCGTCATGGCAGTGACTGTCATCGCCTACGATCGACCTATGGGCCGTTGGGAGCCGGACGCGAAGGGGCGGCTCGAGCGCGCCGCCGCCGAGCTCTACGGCGAGCGGGGGTTCGACAAGACCACGGCCGCCGACATCGCCGCGCGGGCGGGCCTGGCCGAGCGGACCTTCTTCCGCCACTTCGCCGACAAGCGCGAGGTCCTGTTCGGCCGCGCGGGTCAGCTGCAGGACCTGCTCGTCCGGTCCGTTGCCGAGGCGCCGGCGTCGGCTGCCCCGCTGGACGCCGTTGTCGCCGCCTTCCGGCTCACCGGCGAGATGTTCGACGGCCGCGCGGAGCTGTCCCGACAGCGGCAGCGGATCATCGACGCCCACCAGGAGCTGCAGGAACGTGAGCTGATCAAGATGGCCACGCTGTCCGCGGCGCTGACCGACGCGCTCCGTCGCCGCGGAGCGTCCGCGTCAGAAGCGGGACTGGCCGCGTCCGCCGGGGTGGCGGTCTTCCTGTCGGCGTTCCAACGATGGCTCGAGTCGGACCCGCCGCGCCTGTTCGCCGAGCTGGTCGACGAGGCGGTCGTCGAGCTGCGCGCCGTCACGGCCGCCCCGCGGACGCGACGGAGGCGCCCGGTCGCCGCGCGGAGCTGACGACACCTCCCTCTTGCGACCGACTCGCAAGACGTGTAGTCATGCCGTGCGGGCGAGGGCCCGCACCTTCGAGCGGCGGGTGGCGATGATGGCACAGGTGCAGGCACGGCCCTCGCT
>CAJCIY010000326.1 GCA_903970495.1 Candidatus Melainabacteria bacterium
TGACCGACCTCGGCCCGATGCGGGCCGCTCGCCGGGAGGCGCTGCTGGCGCTGGACGTCCGCGACCGCCGCAGCGGCTGGCCGCTGGAGATGGTGCTGCTCGCGGCACGAGCCGGCTGGCGCATCGAGGAGGTGCGGGCCGCGTACCGGCCGCGGTCGGGCCGCTCCAAGGTCACCGGCACCGTCCGCGGCACGATCCACGCGGTCCAGGACATGAACGCCCAGCTGGCCCGGCATGAGGCGTCGGTACGCGGGCAGGTGACCTCATCGTGAGGGCCACCGTCGTCGTCCTCGCCAAGGCACCGGTGGCGGGACGCTCCAAGACCCGGCTGATCGGAGCGCTGTCCCCGCAGCAGGCGGCCGACCTGGCCGAGGCGGCGCTCGCCGACACCCTCGAGACGGTCTCGTCCTCGGGCGCCGACCTGCTCTGCGTTCTCGACGGCGCCCCCGGCCCGTGGCTGCCGCCCGGCGCGGCAACGGTCCCGCAGGTGGAGGGGACGCTCGGTGACCGGATCGCCGCGGCGTTCGGCGAGGCGTTCGCCCGGTCGAACGGCCCGGTGCTGCTGGTCGGGATGGACACCCCGCAGCTCACCGCGGGCCACCTCGCGGCCGCGCTGACGGCGCTGGCCGACCACGACGCCTGCCTCGGTCCAGCCGCCGACGGCGGCTGGTGGTGCCTCGGGCTGACGTCCGCCGCCGCTGCCGCGACGGTCGCGGCGGTCCCCACCTCGCGCTCCGACACCGGCGCGCGGCAACGGGAGGCTCTGCTCGCCGTCGGCTGCTCGGTAGCGGAGCTGCCCGTGCTCGTCGACGTCGACACACCGGCGGACGCGCTGACCGTGGCCGCGCTGGCGCCCGACTCGCGGTTCGCCCGCCTGCTGCACACGATGGTCGTGGCGGCGTGAGCGTCGACGTCTACGGCGCGGCGCTCGCCGCCGACGCCTCGCTGCGGGCCGAGTACGACGACGGCTACGACGAGCTCCTCGACGTCCAGCGGTGGCTCGGCGCCCTCGACGGCGCCGACGAGCGGCTGCTCGCCCGCGTCGCCGGTCCGGCACTCGACGTCGGCTGCGGCCCCGGCCGGCTCGCCGCCGCCCTGACCGCCCGCGGCATCGACGCGCTCGGCGTGGACATCGCGCCCGAGGCCGTCGCCCTCGCCCGCCGCCGCGGCGCCACGGTCGTCGCGCGGTCGGTGTTCGAGTCGCTGCCCGACGAGGGCTCGTACGCGCACGTGATCCTCGCCGACGGCAACATCGGGATCGGCGGCGACCCGCTCGCGCTGCTGCGCCGCTGCGCCGAGCTGCTCCGCCCGGCGGGCCACATCCACGTCGAGGTCGGCGCCGCCGGCGCCCGCCACGGCGCGGTCCGCGCGCGTCTGCACGGCGCGGATGGCAGGGTCGGCGCATGGTTCCGCTGGGCGCACGTCAGCGCCGAGCGCCTCGGGCCGCTCGCGGCGGCAGCCGGGCTCACCCTCGTCGAGACCTGGGAGGACAGCGGACGATGGTTCGCCGACCTGCGTACCTGATCGCCGCCTTCTCGCTCGGCCTGCTCACGGCGTGCGGCGCGGCATCGCTGCCCTCGCCGCTGCACGCCGCGCCGGAACCGGCGAGCGCGCCGCCCCCGGCCGGGACGCCCGTCGGCACCGTCGTCTCTCTCGGCGTCGACGAGCCGGAGGGCGTCGCCGTCGACGCCAGCTCCCGGTACGCCGTCGTCGCGAGCCGCGACCCCGGCGCCGTCGAGATCGTCGACACCACCACGCTGCGGGTGCTCAAGACCATCCCGATCGGCGCGGCGCGGCACCTCGAGCTCGCGACCGGCGGCGAGCAGGTGATCGTGCCGTCGGAGACCGACGACCTGGTCTCGGTGCTGGCGATCCCGTCGGGGACCGTCGTGTCCGCAGTCACGGTCGGGCGGCAGCCGCACGACGCGACCGACCTCGACGGCACCCTCGTCGTGGCCGACGAGCTCGGCGGCGCGGTCACCGCCACCCGCGGTGAGGAGAACCTCGGCACCCTCGGTGGGCTCTACCAGCCGGGCGGCGTCGCCCAGGCCGACGGCCTCGCCGCCGTCGTCGACGTCCGCGGCCGGCTGCTCGACGTCTACGCCGTCGACCCGCTGCGGCTCGTCGGCCGGGTCGCGGTCGGCGCCGGCCCGACGCACGCGGTCGGGCTCGGCGACGGCACCGTCGCGGTGGCCGACACCACGGGCGACGCGATGCTCATCGTCCGGGTCGGCGCCCACCCGGCGGTGCTCGCCTCGTTCCCCGTCCCCGACGGCCCGTACGGGCTCGCGGTCGACCTGACCCGCCACCGGCTCTGGGTCGCCTCCAGCGGCGACGACACGCTGCGGATGTTCACCCTCGGCGCGGCGGGCTCGACGCCGAAGCTGGGGCCGACGTACCTCACCGTGCAGCAGCCGAACAGCCTCGCCGTGGTGCCGTCGACCGGTGACGTCATCGTCGCCGGGGCGACGCCGCAGGGGCAGCTGCAGGAGATCACGCCCTGAGGAAGCTGCTCGCTCTCGGCATCATCGGCGGCTGCGCCGCGCTCTGCGCGCTGATCGTCCCGGCGCCGGGCATCGTCGACCGACGGTGGCCGCTGTTCTGGCTGATCATGGGGCTCGCCGCACTCGGGGCGGCCGGAGCCGCTCTGCTGCAGCGGGTCCCGCGCCCGGCCGCCGTCGCCCTCGTCGTGCTGGCCGGCGTGCTGCTGCCGGCGTGCTCGTTCGCCGCGAAGGCCCCGCTGTCCGACGACCTCTACCGGTACGCCTGGGACGGCGACGTCCAGGCGCACGGCATCGACCCCTACCGGTACGCGCCGCTCTCGCCGGCGCTCGACGCCGAGCACACCGCGTGGCTCTGGCCGTCCGAGGCGGACTGCACGGCCATGCACCGTCGGCTGCACTGCACGCTCATCAACCGGGCGACCGACCACACCATCTATCCGCCGGTGGCCGAGGTCTACTTCCTCGGCATCCACCTCACCCACCTCGACGCGCTCCGCGACCGGGGGGTCGAGCTCGCCGGCTTCCTGGTGGCGCTCGCGCTGCTCGCCGCGATGCTGGCGCTGCTGCGGGCCGAGCGGCGCGACCCGCGGGTCCTCGCCTGGTGGGTGCTCGCGCCGTTCGCCGCGCTCGAGATGACCGCCGACGCCCACGTCGACGGCCTCGCCGCGCTGCTGTCGGTCCTGGCGTTCCTGCTGCTGCGCCGACGGCACCCGCTCTGGGCAGCGGCCTTCGTCTCGCTCGCCGCGCTGACCAAGCTCTACCCGGCGCTGCTCCTCGTCGCCGTGCTGGAGCGACGGTGGCGGGCCGCGGCGAAGCAGGTGGCGGTCTTCGTCGCAGTCTTCGTCGTGGGCTACCTGCCGCACGTCGTCGCCGTCGGCAGCGACGTCATCGGCTACCTGCCGGGCTACCTGTCCGAGGAGGACTACGGCTCGGGCACCCGCTACCTCGTCCTCGGGATCTTCGGCATCAGCGGCCACCTCGCCACGGCGCTCGTCGTGCTGCTGATGCTGGCGGTCATCGCCGCGGTGCTGCGCTTCCGGCCGCCGCCGCTGCTCGCCGCGACCTACCTCTACGGCGCGCTGCTGCTGCTCACCACGCCGGTGCAGCCCTGGTACGCCATCGGCCTCGGCGTCGTCGCCGTCTGCGCCGGCCGGCCGGAGTGGCTGGCCGTCGGCGTCGCCGGGTACGCGCCGTACTTCGCCGCGGTGCTGGACGGCAGCAGCTACTTCGGCGGGACGCTCTCCTACGGCCTCGCGGCGGGCTTCGTCCTCGCGGTCACGGTGTGGCGTCGCCGCGGAGCGGGTCGGTCGCGAACGCCGTCATCCCGGCCTCGAACGCCACGGCCGGTCGGTAGCCCAGCTCACTGACCGCGCGGTCCGAGCTCGCGGTGACATGCCGGACGTCGCCGAGCCGGAAGTCTCCGGTGACCACCGGCGGCAGCCCGCCGAACGCGCTCGCCAGCGCCGCCGCCATGTCGCCGACGGTGTGCACGACGTTCGACCCGACGTTGTAGGCCCGGAACCCCTGCGGCTGCTGGCCTTCCAGCGCCCGTACGTTCGCCTGCGCCACGTCGGTCACGTGGACGAAGTCGCGGCGCTGGCCGCCGTCCTCGAACACGCGCGGTGCCTCACCGCGGGCGAGCGCGCTCCGGAACAGGCTGGCGACGCCGGCGTACGGGGTGTCCTTCGGCATCCGCGGGCCGTAGACGTTGTGGTAACGCAGCGCCGTCACGCTGCCGCCGGTAGACCGGGCCCAGCTCGAGGCGAGGTGCTCCTGAGCCAGCTTGGTCGCCGCA
>CAJCIY010000327.1 GCA_903970495.1 Candidatus Melainabacteria bacterium
GCTGACCGGCTACTTCACCGAGACCAACCGCCGCCCGGTCCGCGAGATCGGCGAGAGCTCGCTCACCGGCCCGGCCACCGTGATCTTGTCCGGCATCTCGGTCGGCCTTGAGTCGGCCGTGTACTCGGCGCTGCTGATCGCGGCCGCGGTCTACGGCGCGTTCCTGCTCGGCACCGGCAACGCGACCATCGCGCTGTTCGCGGTGGCGCTGGCCGGCACGGGCCTGCTCACCACGGTCGGCGTCATCGTGTCGATGGACACCTTCGGCCCGGTCTCCGACAACGCGCAGGGCATCGCCGAGATGTCCGGAGACGTGGATGGCGACGGCGCGCAGGTGCTCACCCGGCTGGACGCGATCGGCAACACCACCAAGGCGATTACCAAGGGCATCGCGATTGCCACCGCGGTGCTCGCCGCGACCGCGCTTTTCGGCGCGTTCCGCAGCACGGTGCAGGCCGCGCTCGGCAGCAAGGCCAGCACCTTCAGCCTCTCGGTTGACCGGCCCAATGTCCTGGTCGGCGTCATGATCGGCGCCGCGGTGGTGTTCTACTTCTCCGGCCTGCTGATCATGGCCGTTGGCCGGGCGGCCGGCCGGGTGGTCTACGAGGTGCGCGAGCAGTTCCGGAACCACCCGGGGATCATGGACTTCACCGAGAAGCCCGAGTACGGCCGGGTGGTGGACATCTGCACCAGGGACTCGCTGCGCGAGCTGGCCACGCCCGGGCTGCTGGCCGTGCTGACGCCGATCGCCCTCGGATTCGCCTTCGGCTACGCTCCGCTTGGCGCGTTCCTGGCCGGTGCGATCGCAGCCGGCGCGCTGATGGCGGTCTTCCTGGCCAACTCCGGCGGCGCTTGGGACAACGCCAAGAAGCTGGTCGAGGACGGCAACTACGGCGGCAAGGGCTCCGAGGCGCACGCCGCCACGGTCATCGGCGACACCGTCGGCGACCCGTTCAAGGACACCGCCGGCCCGGCCCTCAACCCGCTGATCAAGGTCATGAACCTGGTCGCGGTGCTCGTGGCCCCGTCCGTCGTCGAGTACGGCGTCCACAGCTCGAAGGCCAACGTCGGCGTACGCGTCGTCGTCGGCGTCATCACGCTCGCCGTGATCCTCGCGGCCGTCATCGTCAGCAAGCGACGCAAGGTCGACTACGGCACCACCCCGACCGCCGAGGCGTCGATCGCCGCGACGGCGGCCGTGTCCGACGAACCGGTCGCGCAGGCCGACGTGACGATCCTGGGTCACGACGAGCAGGCCGACGTCGTCCTGCTGCAGACCGACGCGCACGCCGAGGTGTCGGCGCTGTCCGCGGTCGCCGCCGCCGACGAGCGGGCATCGGCGCCGACCGAGCCGGGCGAGGTATTCCCGGCCGCCGCCATCGACCCCGAGGTGTCGGCGATCAGCACGCCGGCCGCGACGGTGCCGGCGAAGAAGGCGCCGGCGAAGAAGGCTGCGGCGAAGGCAGCCACGAAGGCTCCGGCGAAGAAGGCCCCGACGAAGGCAGCCACGAAGGCAGCCACGAAGGCTCCGGCGAAGAAGGCTCCGGCCACCAAGGCGGCAGCGCCCGCCACGAAGGCGGCGACGCCCTCCATCGCCACGGAGGCGGCGGCCCGCAAGGCGGCCAAGGCCCCAGCGAAGAAGGCCCCCGCGAAGAAGGCCCCGGCCACGAAGGCCCCGGCCACGAAGGCCGGCCGGAAGGCGACCACCACGGGCTCGCAGCGCTCCTCCTGACCCGTGGTGCCCTACCGTCTGGCAGCGTGACCGGACAGCTGTCGTTCTTCTCGGCCGCCGCCCGGCTGCCGGCGACGGCCGACCTGGCCGGTGTGCTGTGCGGACCCGCGCAGCTGGTACGCCGCGACGACGCCGGCGGGGCCGCGCGGATCAGCGTCGTGCTGAGCGACCCGTGGCGGGTCGAGGCCCTCGTGACCGAGCTGGAGCTGCGCGGTCTCCGACCCGAGCGGCTCGCCGCGGAGGCGACCGACGGCTGGGCGAACGCCCGGCCGGCGACCAGCGTCCGTACGCCCTTCACCGAGGAGCTGACCGAGCTCGCCGACCAGTGGTCGGGCGGCGGTGCCGGCAAGCGGCCGCCGCCGGGTCTGGCGCTGGACGGTGGGATGCTCCGCCTCTGGTACGTCGTGGCCGGGCGACCCTGGGAGGCCGGGCACGCGCTCGGGCTCGGCGAGCACGACAGCGGCGCGTGGGCGCCCGTCGGGGCGCTGCTGGCGAAGGCCGGGTTGCCGGCGACGCTGGTGGGCCCGCGGGGCGACGGACCGGCGTACCGGCTGACCGGTCGGCGTCGGCTGGCGCGGCTGGTGGAGCTCGTCGGCGACCCGCCACCGCAGGCGCCGGAGGGCAGCTGGCCGGAGTGAGCGGCGTCCACCGGCCGGCGGCTCGGGCGGAGCGGTGGGAGCCGTGTCGCGTACCGTCCGGTTCCAACGACCTGGCAGCGAGAGGACAGCGGTGGCGAGCAAGCTGGTGATCGTCGAGTCGCCTGCGAAGGCGAAGACGATCGCGAAGTACCTCGGCGACGGCTACGTCGTCGAGTCCTCCATCGGCCACATCCGGGACCTGCCGCGCAACGCCGCGGACGTGCCGGCGAGCCACAAGGGCCAGCCCTGGGCGCGGCTCGGGGTCGACGTCGACAACCACTTCGAACCGCTCTACGTCGTCTCCGCCGACAAGCGGCAGCAGGTCTCCAAGCTGAAGGCGCTGCTCAAGGACGCCGACGAGCTGTTCCTCGCGACGGACGAGGACCGCGAGGGCGAGGCCATCGCCTGGCACCTGCTCCAGACCCTCAAGCCCAAGGTCCCCGTCCGCCGGATGGTGTTCCACGAGATCACCCCGGCCGCGATCCAGGCCGCCGTCGCGAACCCCCGTGAGCTCGACGAGCACCTCGTCGACGCGCAGGAGACCCGCCGCATCCTCGACCGGCTCTACGGCTACGAGGTCAGCCCGGTGCTGTGGAAGAAGGTGCTGCCGCGGCTGTCTGCGGGCCGCGTCCAGAGCGTCTTCACGCGGCTCATCGTCGAGCGGGAGCGCGAGCGGATCGCGTTCGTGCCGGCCGGCTACTGGGACCTCGAGGCCGAGCTGGCGGTCGCCGAGCCCGCGGCGGGCGACCCGGCGTCGCTGACCGCCCGGCTGGTCTCGGTCGACGGCCGCAAGGTCGCCTCCGGCCGCGACTTCGCATCCGACGGCACCGTGCGCGGCGCCGACGTGCTCGTCCTCGACGAGGCTCGCGCGTCCGAGCTCGCCACCGCGCTCGACGGCGGCTCGGCCGTCGTCACGAGCATGGAGACGCGCCCCTACCGCCGTTCCCCGTCGGCGCCGTTCATGACCTCGACGCTGCAGCAGGAGGCCGGCCGCAAGCTCCGGATGACCTCGCAGGCCGCGATGCGCACCGCGCAGCGGCTCTACGAGAACGGCTACATCACCTACATGCGCACCGACTCCACGACGCTGTCGGAGACCGCGCTCACCGCCGCCCGCGACCAGGCCCGCCGGCTCTACGGCGACGACCACGTCCCGGACGCACCGCGGCTCTACACCCGCAAGGTCAAGAACGCGCAGGAGGCGCACGAGGCGATCCGCCCCGCCGGCGACAGCTTCCGCACCCCCGGCGAGGTGTCGAACGAGCTGTCCGCCGACGAGCTGCGCCTCTACGAGCTGATCTGGCAGCGGACCATCGCCTCGCAGATGGCCGACGCCACCGGCACGACCGCGTCGATCCGGTTCGGCGCCGAGGCCGCCGGCGCCACGCTCGAGCTGTCCGCGTCGGGCCGGGTCATCACCTTCCAGGGCTTCCTGCGCGCGTACGTCGAGGGCGCCGACGACCCGGAGGCCGAGCTCGAGGACCGCGACCGCCGGCTGCCGGTGCTGAGCACCGGCGACCGGCTCGCGGCCGGTCCGGTCACGCCCGACGGGCACAGCACGCAGCCGCCCGCCCGCTACACCGAGGCGTCCCTCGTGAAGACCCTCGAGGAGCTCGGCGTCGGCCGGCCCTCGACGTACGCGTCGATGATCTCGGCCATCCAGGACCGCGGGTACGCCTGGAAGAAGGGCAGCGCGCTGGTCCCGTCGTGGGTCGCGTTCGCCGTCGTCGGCCTGCTCGAGACCCACTTCGGCCGCCTCGTCGACTACGGCTTCACCGCGTCGCTCGAGGACGACCTCGACGCCATCGCGACCGGCGGCGAGCCGGGCGAGGACTGGCTGACCCGCTTCTACTTCGGCTCGACCGAGAAGGGCCACGAGGGCGGCATCTCCCGCGCCGGCGGCCTCAAGAAGCTGGTGTCCGAGCGGCTCGGCGACATCGACGCCCGCGCGGTCAACTCCATCCCGGTCGGCGTCGGTCCGGACGGCGAGCCGGTCGTGGTCCGCGTCGGCCAGTACGGCCCGTACCTGCAGTCGGGCGAGCGGCGGGCGAGCGTGCCCGAGGACCTGGCCCCCGACGAGCTGACCGTCGAGCTGGCCGAGGAACTGCTGGCCAAGCCCAGCGGCGTCCGGGTGCTGGGCAAGGACCCGGAGAGCGGCAACGAGATCGTCGCCAAGGACGGCCGCTACGGCCCGTACGTGGAGAAGGGCGAGCAGCGCGCCGACATCCCGGACGAGCTGGCGCCGGACGAGCTCACCGTCGAGCTGGCCGAGGAACTGCTGGCCAAGCCCAGCGGCGTGCGCGAGCTGGGCACCGACCCGGTCAGCGGCCACGAGATCGTCGCCAAGGACGGCCGCTACGGCCCGTACTTCACCGAGGTGCTGCCCGAGGGCACGCCCAAGACCGGCAAGAACGCCGTGAAGCCGCGCACCCAGTCGCTGCTGTCCACCATGTCCCTGGACACCGTCACCCTGGACGACCGATAGGAGCCCCGACGATGCGCCCGACTCGATGGCTCGCCTGCCTG
>CAJCIY010000328.1 GCA_903970495.1 Candidatus Melainabacteria bacterium
CGGGTGCACGATGCAGGCATGGACCTGAAGCTCGAGGTGGACCCGGCCGAGGTCGGGATGGACGCGGCCCGGCTGGCGCGCATCGACACGCACCTGGCCCGGTACGTCGACGACGGCAGGCTGCCCGGCTGGTCGGTGCTCGTCGCCCGGCACGGACAGGTCGCGCACCTGTCCACGTACGGCCGGCGCGACGTCGAGCACGACCTGCCGATGGAGCTCGACACCATCGTGCGGATCTACTCGATGACCAAGCCGATCACCTCGGTCGCCGTGATGATGCTGGTCGAGGAGGGGCTGCTCGACCTCAACACCCCGGTGTCCGCGGTGATCCCGTCGTTCGGGGACCTGCGGGTCTACGGCGGCGGCTCGGCGAGCAAGCCGCTGCTCGCGCCGGCGTCCCGCACCATGCGGCTCTGGCACCTGCTCACGCACACGGCGGGGCTGACCTACGGCTTCCACCACACCCACGTGACCGACGAGATCTACCGCAACGAGGGCTTCGAGTGGGGCCAGCCCAAGGACCTCGATCTCGCGCAGGTGTGCGATGCGTACGCCTCGATGCCGCTGGCCTTCGAGCCCGGCACCGAGTGGCTCTACTCGGTCGCGACCGACGTGCTCGGCCGCGTGGTCGAGGTGGTGTCCGGCCAGTCGCTGCCGGAGTTCTTCGCGCAGCGGATCTTCGGCCCGCTCGGCATGTCCGACACCGGCTTCAGCGTCCCGGACGCCGACCGCGACCGGACCGCCGCGCTCTACATCCCCGGTGGCGGCGGCATGATCCGCAACGACCTGATGGGCAAGGCCGCGTACCGGCCGGTCGGCGACGCGCCCAGCGGCGGCGGCGGGCTGGTCTCGACGCTCGCTGACTACCACCGCTTCACCGACCTGCTCCGTGGCCGCGGCGAGACCGGGGGAGTGCGGCTGCTCGGCAGCCGTACCGTCGACCTGATGACCACCAACCACCTGCCGGGTGGTGCAGACCTCGCCGAGTTCGGGCGGCCGCTCTACGCCGAGACGCCGTTCGACGGCGTCGGCTTCGGCCTCGGGTTCAGCGTCGTGACCGACGTGGCGAAGACCAAGCAGCTGACCAGCCCTGGCCTGTACGCCTGGGGCGGCGCCGCGTCGACCGCGTTCTGGGTCGACCCGGTCGAAGACCTGACGATGGTGTTCCTGACGCAGCTGCTGCCGTCCAGCACGTACCCGATCCGCTCCGCGATCGACACCCTGGTGCACCAGTCCCTGGTCGACTGAGGTGCGGCACAACCCCCACTACGTCAGCGACGACGAGGCGGAGGTCCGGCGGCTGGTCGAGCGGAACCCGTGGACCACGCTGGTCAGCGAGGTCGACGGCGTGCCGGTCGCCTCGCACTACCCGGTGCTGCTCGAGGACGGCCCAGCGCTGTCCGTCGTCACGCACGTCGGCCGGCCCGACGAGAAGCTGCACCGGCTCGGCACCCGGCCGGTGCTGCTGATCGTCGCCGGCCCCCACGGCTACGTCTCGCCCAGCTGGTACGCGCCCGGCGAGACGACCGCGCCGACGTGGAACTTCTCGGTCGCCCACCTCTACGGCACGCCGCAGCTGCTCGAGCCCGGCGAGAACATCGCGGTGCTGACGCGGCTCGTCGCGCACTTCGAGCGGCACGTCGACGATCCGACGTGGCTCGACCCGGTCGCGGCGCAGCGGATGGCGCCGGGCACCGTCGGGCTCCGCATCCCGGTGGACCGGTTCGTCTGCAAGATCAAGATGAGCCAGGACAAGGACGAGCTCAGCCAGCGGCAGGTCCTCGCGCACCTGCGCGCGCCCGGCCCCTACCAGCAGGTCGCCCTCGCCGACGAGATGGAACGTGCACTGACGTCCGACGCCTGACGTTCCCTGTGCGGTCTGTGTGCGGCATGGCGTCGTCGCCATCCCCCGCGACCGCAGCGACGATCTCGTCCTGCACCGCGATCAGGGTGCTCCGGCGAAGACCTTCGTCAGGTCGTAGGAGACCGGCTCCTCGAGCTGCTCGTAGGTGCACGACCGCGGGTCGCGGTCGGGGCGGAAGTGTCGCATCTGCGCGGTGTGCCGGAACCGTGTCCCCTCCATGTGCTCGTACGCGACCTCCGCGACGAGCACCGGGTCGAGCGGCACGAACGACAGGTCCTTGCCCGCTGCCCACCGCGACTGGTTTCCCCCGGGGACGCGGTCGCCCTCGGCGTGCTGGGCCCACGCCAGCCAGGGATGGTCGTGGTCGGTCACGAGCGGTGCGAGCTCCTGCTCGAGCTCGACCCGGCGCGCCGCGGTGAACGCGCCGATGACGCCGACGTGCTGCAGCGTGCCGCCGTCGTCGTACAGGCCGAGCAGCAGCGACCCGACGCCCGCGCCCGACTTGTGGACCCGGTAGCCGGCGACCACGCAGTCCGCCGTCCGGTGGTGCTTGATCTTCTTCATCAGCCGCTTGTCCGGCACGTACGCCAGGTCGGCCGGCTTGGCCACCACGCCGTCGAGACCCGCGCCCTCGAACTGCGAGAACCACTCCTGCGCCGTCGCGACGTCGTCGGTCCACGGCGTGAGGTGGACCGACGGCCCGAGCGCGAGCGCGTCCTCGAGCAGCGCCCGGCGGTCGGTCAGGGGGACCTCGCGAAGGTCGTCGTCGCCGAGCGCCACCATGTCGAACGCCACGAAGTGCGCGGGCGTCGTCTCGGCCAGCAGCTTCACCCGCGAGGCCGCCGGGTGGACCCGCTGCAGCAGCGCCTCGAAGTCGAGCCGCTCGCCGGTCGGCAGCACGGTCTCGCCGTCGAGCACGCACCGGTCGGGGAGCGCCTCGCGCAACGCCTCGACGACCTCGGGGAAGTAGCGGGTGAGCGGCTTGGTGCTGCGGGAGCCCAGCTCGATCTCGTCGCCGTCCCGGAAGACGATGGTGCGGAAGCCGTCCCACTTCGGTTCGTAGCGCATGCCCTCGGGGATCTCGGCGACCGACTGCGCGAGCATCGGCTTCAGCGGCGGCATCACCGGCAGGTCCATGCCGCCATCGTGGCGCAGCCGGCACGGTCTGCGCACCGATAGGCTCGACGGCGTGTTCAGGGACTCGGTCGACCGGTCGGACCCGAACGCCCTGGAGCTGGCGGTGCTGGAGCTCTGGAACCGCGAGCACGTCTTCGACCGGCTGCGCGAGCAGAACGCCGACGGGCCGACCTTCAGCTTCCTCGACGGCCCGGTCACCGCGAACAAGACGCTCGCCGTCCACACCGCCTGGGGCCGCACCCTCAAGGACGCCTTCCAGCGCTACCGCGCGCTGCGCGGCTACCACCAGCGCTACCAGAACGGCTTCGACGCGCAGGGCCTGTGGATCGAGGTCGGCGTCGAGAAGCAGCTCGGCTTCGACTCCAAGCGCGAGATCGAGGAGTACGGCCTCGCCGAGTTCGCCGCCCGCTGCCGCGAGGTCGTCGAGTGGTCGGTCCGCGAGCTCACCGCCGGCTCAATCCGGCTCGGCCAGTGGATGGACTGGGGCAAGGACTACGTCACCAGCTCTGACGTCAACATCGAGTACATCTGGCACTTCCTGCAGGTGGTGCACGAGCGCGGCTGGCTCTACCGCGGGTTCCGCGCCACCGAATGGTGCCCGCGCTGCGGCACCTCGATCTCCGCGCACGAGCTGGCGGGCAGCTACACCGACCGCGAGGACACGACCGCGACCGTACGGCTGCCGCTGCTCGACCGGCCCGGCGAGGCGCTGGTCATCTGGACGACCACGCCCTGGACGCTGCCGGCCAACGTCGCCGTCGCGGTCCACCCGGAGCGGACGTACGCCCGCAACGCCGCCGGCGAGTGGACGGCCGCCGCGCAGCTGCCCGAGGACCAGCGGGTAGCGACCGCGACCGGCGCCGAGCTGGTCGACCTGCGCTACCGCGGCCCGTTCGACGACCTCGAGCCGGGCGCCGCCGTCGACCACAAGGTCATCCCGTGGGACGAGGTCGACGAGAACGAGGGCACCGGCCTGGTGCACATCGCCCCCGGCTGTGGCGTCGAGGACTTCGACCTCGGCCAGCGGCTCGGGCTCGCCGCGCTCGCCCCGGTCGACGAGGCCGGCCACTACCTGCCCGAGTACGGCTGGCTCGCCGGGAAGTACGTCCGCGACGCGACGCCGGAGATCATCGCCCACCTCGAGGCGGAGGGGACGCTCACGGCGTCGGTCCCGATCGTCCACCGCTACCCGGAGTGCTGGCGCTGCCACACACCCCTGATCTACCGGCTCGCGCAGGACTGGTTCATCGGCGTCGACGGCGTACGCCAGCAGCTGCGCGAGGCCAACGACGGCATCGAGTGGACGCCGGACTACATGGGTCGCCGCATGGACGACTGGCTCGTCAACATGGCCGACTGGAACATCTCCCGCCGCCGCTACTACGGCATGCCGCTGCCCTTCTACCCGTGCTCCTGCGGCCACATCACCGTGGTCGGGTCCAAGCGGGAGCTGGTCGAGAAGGCGGTCTCGCCGGTCACCGGGCTCGAGCAGCTGCGCCGGCCGTACCTCGACGACATCGCCATCGGCTGCAGCTCCTGCGGCAAGCCGGTCCACCGCATCGACGAGGTCGGCGACGTCTGGCTCGACGCCGGCATCGTGCCCTTCTCGACGATGGGCTGGCACAACGAGGTCGCCGTCCCGGGCGGCGGCGGCACCGGTGCCGCCGCGGGGATCACCACCGCCGACCTGCCCGACCACGCGTACTGGGAGACGTGGTTCCCGGCCGACTGGGCCTCGGAGATGCGCGAGCAGATCCGGCTGTGGTTCTACGCGACGCTGTTCATGTCGGTCGTGCTGACCGGGCAGGCGCCGTACCGGAAGATCCTCGGCTACGAGAAGATGCTCGCCCAGGACGGCCGCGAGATGCACGGCTCGTGGGGCAACATGATCGCGGCCGAGGACGCCTTCCGCGACTTCGGCGCCGACGTGATGCGCTGGCTGTTCTGCGCGCAGCCGCCCGGCCAGAACCTGCTCTTCGGTCCCGAGCCCGCGCGCGAGGTGGAACGCCGGCTGCTGACGCTGTGGAACACCGTCAACTTCTTCCTGCAGTACGCCTCGCTCGCCCGCTTCGTGCCCGGTGACGAGCCGCTCGCCGGACCGGGAACGGACACCACCGCCGGGCAGCTCGACCGCTGGCTCGTCGCGCGCCGCGCGCAGCTGGTCCGCGACGCGACCGCTGGCTTCGAGACCTACCAGTCCGGCACCGCGCTGCGGGCCGTGGACGACTACGTCGACGACCTGTCCAACTGGTACGTCCGGCTCTCGCGCCGCCGCTTCTGGGACGGCGAGCCGGCCGCGCTCGACGCCCTGTGGCGGGCGTTGGTCGACGTCGTCCGCGTCCTCTCGCCGGTCACGCCGTTCCTCTCGGAGCACCTCTGGGGCGCGCTCGTGGCCGACGTGCAGCCGCAGGCGAAGGACTCGGTGTTCCTCGCCGGCTGGCCCGAGGAGCAGCCGGCCGACGGCGAGCCGCCCGAGGACGATCTGCTGCAGGACATGGCGCTGGTGCGCCGGGTCGTCGAGCTGGGCCGGCAGGCCCGCGGCCGCGCGAAGGTACGCGGCCGCCAGCCGCTGCGGCAGCTGGTCGTCGAGGGCGGCGACCGGGTCGCCGGCTACGCCGACCTCGTCGCGGCGGAGCTGCGCGTCGCGTCCGTCGTGTTCGCGCCGATCCCGGACAGCACCCTGCGCGTACGCCCGAACCTCCGTGTCCTCGGCCGCACCCTCGGTCCCCGCGTCGCCGACGTCCGGACCGCCCTCGCCGAGGGTGCGTTCACGCTGGACGACGACGGCACGGTCGCCGTGCTCGACCTCGTGCTCACGCCCGAGGAGGTGCTGATCGACCGGGTCGAGCGCGAGGGCTGGGCGGTGACCAGCGAGCACGGTCTGTCGGTCGCCCTCGACCTCTCGCTCGATGACCTGCTGCTGCTCGAGGGCCGGGTCAACGACGCGATCCACGACGTCAACGGGCTGCGCAAGGACGAGGGCCTGGGCATCAGCGACCGGATCGTGCTGCGGCTGCCGGCCCAGGCGGCCGAGCTGCTGCCGTACGCGGACCGGTTCCGGGCCGAGACCCTCGCGACGTCGGTCAGCCTCGGCACCGCCGACCGCTACGAGCTCGCGCCGGTGGAGCTGGCCGCCGGCGACGACTGAGCACTTCCTCGCATCGGTCGGGCAGATGCGTCATATCTGACGCGTCTGCCACCACACATTGTCGGTCGGTCGGTCAGGGCCGCGCTGCGCGCCAGTCGCGGACGGCCTGCTCGACGTCGACCGGCCGCGCCCGCAGCGGCGGGCCGCCGAGGTGCGAGCGGTGCGCCTCGCGGATCCGGTCGTTGAGGCCCGTCAGCACGTCCCGGACGAGCTTCTCCGAGCGGATCCTCGCGAGCGTCGCCGGCAGGTCCTCGAGCTCCTTCGCGAGTGCCAGCGCCGGCGGCAGCATCGCGGTCACCGGCAGCTTCTCCCGCCGGGCGTACGCGGCGATCCACTCGCCGTCGCGCAGCGGCCGGTCGATGCCGGCGATCGGCTTGCCCTTGCCGGGCAGGTTCGCGAAGTCACCGCGTTCCTCGGCCTCGCGGATCTGCCGTTCGACGGACGACTCGACGCGGTCCATGGCCGCGATCATCCCGCAGCGGGCGGTGGCATGCTCGTCGGCGTGCCTCGCGCGACGTCCCCGTCCCTGCTCGCCGGCCTGCTCGCCGGTGCCGGTCTCCTGCACTTCGCGATCCCGGAGCCGTACGAGTCCATCGTGCCGCGTCGGCTCGGGCACGCGCGGGAGCTGGTGATCGTCAGCGGTCTCGCCGAGCTCGGGGTGGCCGCGGCGGTGGCCGCGCCGCGTACCCGACGGCAGGGCGGACGGCTTGCGGCGCTGCTGTTCGTCGCGGTGTTCCCGGCCAACGTGTCGATGGCTCTCGACCCGGACCGGCCGCCGCGGCTGCACCGGGCCGCGATCGCGCGGCTGCCGCTGCAGCTCCCGCTCGTGCTCTGGGCGATGCGGGTCGCGCGTCAGAGCTCGTAGCGGGCGAGCAGCAGACCCGCGTCCTCGAGCAGGCCGACCAGGCGTACGGGCTTCGCCGAGGCCCACGCCTCGCCGTGCACGATCCGGCCCGCGCCGGGACCGGCCAGCACGGGGGAGTACGTCAGGCACAGCTCGTCGAGGAGCCCGGCGCCGGTGACCGCGGCGAGCAGGCTCGGCCCGCCCTCGCACAGCACCGACCGCAGGCCGCGCTGCGCCAGCTGATCCAGCACCGCCGCCAGGTCGACCGCGTCGTCGCCGGCTGCCACCGTCTCGCAGCCGGGGATGTCCCGCGCCTCGCCGGTCGTGGTCACGAGCAGCGGCGGGGCGGTGGCGCCG
>CAJCIY010000329.1 GCA_903970495.1 Candidatus Melainabacteria bacterium
CCGCGACGGCGCGGGCGCCGACCGCCGCTAGGCTTCGCGCGCCTGCCGCCCCCGATGACCAGGAGACACCGTGAGCCCCGACGCCGCACCCCGCCGGGTCCTGATCGCCGAGGACGAGGCCCTGATCCGCCTCGACCTGAAAGAGATGCTCGAGGAGGAGGGGTACGAGGTCTGCGGTGAGGCGGGCGACGGCGAGTCCGCCGTCCGGCTCGCCGGCGAGCTCCGTCCCGACCTGGTCATCCTCGACGTGAAGATGCCGGTCATGGACGGCATCGAGGCCGCCGAGCAGATCACCGCCGCGCGCATCGCCCCGGTGGTGGTGCTGACCGCCTTCAGCCAGCGTGAGCTGGTGGAGCGCGCCCGCGACGCCGGCGCCATGGCGTACCTGGTCAAACCGTTCCAGAAGAAGGACCTGCTCCCGACGATCGAGATGGCGGTCAGCCGCCACACCGAGGTCGTCGCCCTCGAGTCCGAGGTGGCCGACCTGCAGGGGCGGCTCGAGGCGCGCAAGATCGTCGAGCGGGCCAAGGGCGTGCTGCAGAGCGAGCACGCGATGAGCGAGCCCGAGGCTTTCCGCTGGATCCAGAAGGCCGCGATGGACCAGCGGGCCTCGATGCGCTCGGTCGCCGAGCGCGTGCTGTCGGGCGAGTCGGTGCCCGGCACATCCTGATCGATCGGCCCTCGAGAGCACGCAAGGTCGCGACTCGGACACGGCCGTGTGTCCGGCATGTGTCGTCGCTTCCAACGGCGGGTGGATCTCGCTAAGTTCCGCCGGACACCGGATGCACCGGCGCACCCGCGCCCTCTGCCACCCGGTCCCCGGGAAGGAGACGCCCGTGCGTCAGCCTCGTTCGGTCACCACCCTGAGCCTCGCTGCGGTCGCCGCGGTCAGCGTGCTCGCCGTCGCGGCGTGCGGCGCCAAGAGCGAGGGCGGCTCTGGCAGCAGCAGCGGCAGCAGCAAGCACATCGTCAAGATCGGCCTGATCGCGCCGCTCACCGGCTCGCTGTCGGCGCTCGGTCTCGGCATGCGCAACAGCGAGCAGCTCGCGATCGACCAGGCCAACGCGGCCAACAAGATCCCGGGCTGGACGATCCAGTTCGACCCGCAGGACGACGCCGAGTCGACCTCGACCGGGCAGGCCGCGGCCACGACCCTCGCGTCCGACCCCGCCGTCGGCGGCGTCGTCGGCACGCTGCAGTCGTCGATCGCCCTCGTCGCGGTGCCGGTCCTCAACAAGGCGGACATCGTCATGGTCTCGCCGGCCAACACCAACCCGGCGCTGACGCAGGGCCAGAACTACCAGAGCGGCACCAAGTCGCGTCCGTTCGCCAACTACTTCCGGGTCTGCACCACCGACGCGATCCAGGGGCCGTTCGCGGCCGACTACGCCAGCCAGAAGCTGGGTGCGAAGTCGGTCTACCTCGTCAACGACAAGCTGGTCTACGGCGTCGGCCTGACCACCGCCTTCAAGGGCGAGTTCACCAAGGACGGCGGCACCGTCGCCGGGTCCGCGCAGGTCTCGACCGGCCAGACCGACTTCGGCGCCCTGGTCACCAAGGTGCTCGCGGCCAAGCCCGACCTCGTCTACTACGGCGGTCAGTACCCCGAGGGCGCGCCGTTCGACAAGCAGCTCATCGCGGCCGGCTACAAGGGCGCGTTCATGGGCGGCGACGGCCTCGACGACCCGACGTTCATCAAGGACATCGGCGCGCAGACCGCGGACGCGTACGCCACCAACGTAGGCGCCGCGGTGCAGGACCTGCCGGGCGCGGCCGCGTACGTGAAGGCCTACGACGCCGCCTACCCGAACACGCCGTTCTCGGCGTACGGGCCGAACACCTACGACGCCACGGACGTGATCATCAACGCGCTCGCGAAGTCCCTCGCGGGCAAGACCGCGATCGACCAGAGCGTCCGGCAGGCGACGATCGCGGACACCGCCACGGAGAACTTCACCGGCATCACCGGCACCGTCTCCTTCGACCAGTACGGCGACACCACCAACAAGGTGCTGACCATGTACAAGGTCGAGAGCGGTGCCTTCACCAAGGAGGAGACCGGGACCTTCTCCGGCTGATCGGCTGCCTCCGGGAGGGTGGGACCGCACGGTCCCACCCTCCCGCCCACCGGTGAGAGGGACCCGTGACCCAGTTCTTCCAGTACGTCCTGGACGGCCTCGTCCTGGGCGGGCTCTACGGCCTGATCGCCCTGGGCTACACGATGGTCTACGGCATCATCCAGCTGATCAACTTCGCCCACGGCGAGATCTTCATGGTCGGCTCGTTCGGCGGCGTCTTCGTCTACGACGAGCTGCCCGCGCGCACGCCGGTCGCGCTCGCGCTGATCCTCGTGCTGCTCGGCGGGATCCTCGTCTCGGTCGTGACCGCGCTGCTCATGGAGCGGCTGGCGTACCGGCCGCTGCGCAACGCCCCGCGGCTCGCACCACTGATCACGGCCATCGGCATCTCGACGGTGCTGCAGCAGCTGGTGCTCAAGTACTACCCGCACTCCAACCCGCACCCGTACCCGACGCTCTTCGACAGCGGGAACGTCCGCCTCTTCGGGCTGCAGGAGCCGGCGGTGAAGGTGTTCATCTTCGTGCTCGCCGTGGTGCTGATGCTGGCGCTGCGCTCGTTCGTGTTCCGGTCGCGGACCGGCCGGGCAATGCGCGCGACCGCGCAGGACCCCGACACCGCCCGGCTGATGGGCGTCAACACCGACCGCATCATCGTCATCACCTTCGTCCTCGGCGCGGCGCTCGCCGGCGTCGCCGGGGTCTTCCAGGGGATGGCCTACAGCTCGGTGTCCTACAACGTCGGGTACGTCTTCGGCCTGAAGGCCTTCACCGCCGCGGTGCTCGGCGGCATCGGCAACATCACCGGCTCACTGCTCGGCGGCCTGGTGCTCGGCGTCGTCGAGTCGCTCGCCACCGGCTACGTGCCCGACGGCTCCGGCTACAAGGACGTCTGGGCGTTCGTGGTCCTGGTGCTGGTGCTGCTGGTCCGGCCGACCGGCCTGCTCGGCGAGTCCGTGCGGACCCGCGCATGACCGCCGCGACGCTGCCGCCGCGGGAGGCAGACGACGGCCTGGCCGCGCGGGGCCAGGATGCCGTCCGCGGTCTCGCCCTCGGCCTCACCGGGTGGCTGCAGCGGCTACCGGCCCTCGCGCGGGCCGTGGCGGTCCTCGCCGCCATCGCGCTGGCCGTCGTCGGGTCCTACCTGCCGTGGGGCACGTACGCGGGCTTCCCGGGCGACATGGACCTCTACCTGCAGTACGCCTTCCCCGGCGGGTCCCGGCTCTACTGCCTGATCCTCGCGGCCACCGCGCTGCTGATGTTCCTGCCGGTCCGTGGCCGGCGCCGCGCCGGGATGGCGCTGATGCTCGGGCTGACCGCGGTCGCGCTCCAGACGCTCTGGGCGATCGCCGCCGACGGCAACTCGCTGGCCACGGTGCAGGCCGGTGCCTACCTCACCCTGCTCGCGGGGCTCGTCGGCATCGCCGCCTTCGCGATCCTGCCGACGGAGGCAGCGGCGCCCGTCGACCCGCCGGCGCTGCCGTGGTGGGCGGATGTGCTGCTGCTGCTGGCCGCGTACGCGGCGGGGCTGGGGGTCCTCGTCTACACCCTGGCGCTCGGACCGGCGAACCAGTTCCTCGGCCTCGGCATCACGGTGATCGCCGGCTTCAGCGCGTTGACCCGGCTCGGCGTCGTCGCCATGGTGAGCGCCGCGGCGGGTCGGCGGTCGACGATCTCCTACGGGCTGCTGGCGCTCGTCGCGGTCGCCTTCCCGCTGACCCAGAACGGCGACGAGCACTGGCTCAACGTCGCGGCGCAGGCCGCTGTGTTCGCCGGTGCGGCCATGGGCCTCAACGTCGTCGTCGGCCTCGCCGGCCTCCTCGACCTCGGCTACGTCGCGTTCTTCGGCATCGGCGGCTACGTCGCCGGCGAGTACGGCGGCTACGCCCAGATCGGCCCGTCCCAC
>CAJCIY010000330.1 GCA_903970495.1 Candidatus Melainabacteria bacterium
TCGCCGCGCTGGCCCGGTACGGCGAGGAGCTGGGCCTGGCGTTCCAGCTCGTCGACGACCTGCTCGGCATCTGGGGCGACCCCGAGGTCACGGGCAAGCCGGTGCTCTCGGACGTGCGCTCGCGCAAGAAGTCCGGCCCGATCGTGCTCGCGGCCGCCGGCAGCGCCGAGGTGCGCGCGTACCTCGAAGGCGGCGACGCCGACCCCGTCGAGGTCGCCGCGGCCATCGAGGCGACCGGCGCGCGCGAGCAGGTGCGCGACGAGGTCCGCAACCACGTGGCCATCGCCGCCACCGCGCTCGGGTCCGTCGACCTCGACGCCGCCGCCGTGGCAGATCTGCTGCGCACGGCCGAGTACGTCACGGGGCGCGACCGATGACCGCGGTGATGCCCGACCTCCGGGCCCTGGCCGTCCAGGCCGCCGACCGGGCGACCGAGCACCTGCGCCGGCTGCAGGCGCCCGAAGGTTGGTGGAAGGGCGAGCTCGAGACCAACGTGACGATGGACGCCGAGGACCTGCTGATGCGGGAGTTCCTCGGCATCCGCACCGCGGCGCAGACCGAGGGCACAGCACGGTGGATCCGCAGCCAGCAGCTGCCGAGTGGCGCGTGGGCGACGTTCTACGGCGGCCCGGGGGACCTCTCGACGACGGTCGAGGCGTGGGTCGCGCTGCGGCTGGCCGGCGACGCCGAGGACGCGCCGCACCTGCTGGCGGCAGCCGAGTTCGTCCGCGCCGCGGGCGGTCTGGCCAACACCCGGGTCTTCACGCGGTTCTGGCTCTCGCTGTTCGGGCTGTGGTCGTGGGGCGACGTACCGGTCGTGCCGCCGGAGATCGTGCTGCTGCCGGGCAGCGTGCCGCTGGCGCTCGAGCACTGGGGCTGCTGGGCGCGGCAGACGATCGTGCCGCTGTCGATCGTCAGCGCCTACCACCCGGTCCACCCGCTGACGTTCGGCGTCGAGCCGCTGCTGTCGGCGTCGCGCAAGCGCGACCGCGGCCTGTTCGCCGCCCTCGACCGCGCGCTGCACGTGGCGCAGCGGCTGCCGGACACGCCGCTGCGGACGTACGCGCTGCGCGCCGCCGACCGCTGGGTCCGCGACCGGCAGGAGGCCGACGGCTCGTGGGGCGGCATCCAGCCGCCGTGGGTCTACTCGATCCTCGCGCTGCACCTCAACGGCGCCCCCCTCGACGACCCGGCGATCGCGACGGCGCTGGTCGGCCTCGAGCGGTTCACGATCGTCGACGCCGAGGCGGGCACCCGACGCATCGAGGCGTGCCAGTCGCCCGTCTGGGACACCGGTCTCGCGCTGATCGCGCTGTCCGACGCCGGGGTCAAGCCCGACGACCCCGCGATGCAGGCCGCCGCCGACTGGTTGACGGCCGAGGAGGTGACCGTCGCCGGCGACTGGCAGGTACGCCGTCCCGGTCTGCCGCCGGGCGGCTGGGCCTTCGAGTTCGACAACGACCTCTACCCCGACGTCGACGACACCGCCGAGGTGGTGCTCGCGCTCCGCCGCAGCGCCGACCCCGACGAGGGCATGATCACCCGCGCGGTCGACTGGACGCTCGGCATGCAGAGCGCCGACGGCGGCTGGGGCGCGTTCGACGCCGACCAGAGCTACGGCGCACCGACGCGGCTGCCGTTCTGCGACTTCGGCGAGGTCGTCGACCCGCCGTCGGCCGACGTCACCGCGCACGTCGTGGAGATGCTCGCCCACGAGGGCCTGTCCGAGACCGCGGCGGTGCAGCGCGGCGTCGGCTGGCTGCTCGACCACCAGGAGCCGGGCGGTTCCTGGTTCGGCCGCTGGGGCGTCAACCACCTGTACGGCACCGGCGCCGTCGTCCCGGCTCTCGTCGCGGCCGGCGTGGACCCGCAGTCCGCCCCGATCCGCCGCGCGGTTGCCTGGCTCGCCTCGGTCCAGGCCGGCGACGGCAGCTGGGGCGAGGACATCCGGTCCTACCGCGAGCCCGACTACATCGGGCGGGGCGAGTCGACTGCGTCGCAGACCGCCTGGGCGCTGCTGGCGCTGCTGGCGGCCGGCGAGACCGGCGACGTCGTCGACCGCGGCATCGCGTGGCTGGCCGCCACGCAGCGGGCCGACGGCACGTGGGACGAGCCGCAGTTCACCGGCACCGGCTTCCCCTGGGACTTCTCGATCAACTACCACCTCTACCGCCTGGTGTTCCCGCTGACCGCGCTCGGCAGGTACGCCCGGTGAGCGGCTCCGAGGCCGTTCGCGGTCGAGGCGGTGTGCTCGCCGCGCCGATGGGCGTCGAGGCGCGGGCGCTGCTCCGGGGCCGGACGCGCGGGACGACCGTGGTCCGCACCGGCGCCGGCGCGCGTCCGGCGAACCCCGTCGAGACCGGCGGGCCGCTGGTCGTGGCCGGCGTCTGCGGCGCCCTCGACGACGCGCTCGCCCCGGGTGACGTCGTCGTGGCGAGCGAGGTACGCGGTGCCGACGGCCACGTCCGGCCGATGCCCGGCGCCGTCCTGCTCGCCGGTGCGCTCCGCCGCGGCGGCCACACCGTCCACCTCGCGCCGCTGCACTCCGCGGCCAGGCTCGTCCACGGCCGCGCCGCCCGCCGGCGGCTGGCAGCGACCGGCGTCGTCGCGGTCGACCTCGAGACCGCACCGCTGCTCGCGATCGCCGACGCGGCGGCCGCTCTGCTGCAGGGGGCGGAAGGCGCCGTCGCGCAGGCGGTCCGCGTCGTCGTCGACACCCCACGCCGTCCGCTGCTCCGGCCGGCGACGGTCTCGGCCGGGCTGCGGGCGCTCCGCACGCTGTCGGCGATCACGCCGGTGCTCGAGGACTGGCTCGCGACCATCGCCCCCCGGACGGCCGTCCTCGCCGGCCCGCGCAGCTTCTGCGCCGGGGTCGAGCGGGCGATCGCCACCGTCGAGCGCGCGCTCGAGCGCGACGACGGTCCGGTCTACGTACGCCGGCAGATCGTGCACAACGCCCACGTCGTCGCCGACCTCGAGAGCCGGGGCGCGATCTTCGTGCAGGAGCTCGACGAGGTGCCGGAGCGCTCGACCGTCGTGCTGTCCGCGCACGGCGTCTCGCCCGCCGTGCGGATGGAAGCGGCCGAGCGTCACCTCACGTCGATCGACGCGACCTGCCCGCTCGTGGCCAAGGTCCACGTCGAGGCCCGTCGGGCCGCCGAGACCGGGCGCACCGTCGTGCTCATCGGCCACGCCGGGCACGAGGAGGTCGAGGGCACCGTCGGCGAGGCGCCCGGGACGCTGGTCGTCGAGACCGCGGCCGACGTCGCCGCGCTCGACCTGCCCGACCCCGACGGCGTCTCGTACCTGATGCAGACGACGCTGGCCGTCGACGAGGCAGCCGTCGTGGAGCAGGCGCTGACCGCCCGGTTCCCGACGGCGCGCGGTCCGGCGGGCGAGGACATCTGCTATGCGACCAGCAACCGGCAGCAGGCGGTCCGTGCCGTCGCCGACGAGACCGACCTGGTGCTGGTCCTCGGGTCGCCGAACTCCTCCAACAGCCGTCGCCTCGTCGAGGTGGCCGAGCGCTGCGGCACCCGCGCCCGGCTTGTCGAGGACGCCGGCGACGTCGACCTGCACGACCTCGCCCGCGCGCGCAGCGTGGGCATCACCGCCGGCGCATCGGCGCCGCCCCAGCTCGTCGACGAGCTCGTGACCGCCCTGCGCGGTCTCGGCCCGGTCGACGTCAGAGAGGTCTCCGTGACACGCGAAGACCTCACGTTCGAGCTACCCCGAGAGGTGCGTCACCCATGACCGTCGACATCCGCTACGCCGTCCGCGTCGGTTCCTATGTCGCCAAGCAGAAGCTGAAGCGGAACAAGCACTTCCCGATCGTGCTGGAGCTCGAGCCGCTGTTCGCCTGCAACCTGGCGTGCACCGGCTGCGGCAAGATCCAGCACCCCGCGTCCGTCCTCAAGCAGCGGATGACGGTCGAGGACGCCATCGCCGCCGTCGAGGAGTGCGGCGCCCCCGTGGTCGCGATCGCCGGCGGGGAGCCGCTGATGCACCCCAAGCTGCACGAGATCGTCGCGGAGCTGGTGAAGCGCAAGAAGTTCGTGCTGCTGTGCACCAACGGCCTGCTGCTGCCCAAGAAGATCGACAACTTCACGCCGTCGCCGTACTTCACCTGGATCGTGCACATCGACGGCCTGCGCGAGCGCCACGACCTGGTCACCGACCGGCAGGGCACGTTCGACCAGGCGATCGAGGCGATCAAGCTGGCGCAGTCCAAGGGCTTCACCGTCGGCACCAACTCGACGTTCTTCAACAACGACAGCCCGCAGGACGTCATCGACGTGCTCGACCACCTCAACGACGTGGTCGGCGTCGACCAGATGCAGATCTCCCCGGCGTACGCCTACGAGAAGGCTCCCGACCAGGACCACTTCCTGGGCGTCGAGGAGACCCGCGCGATGTTCTCGAAGGCCTTCGCCGGCGGGAACCGCAAGAAGTGGCGGCTGAACCACTCGCCGATCTTCCTGGACTTCCTCGAGGGCAAGACCGAGCTCGACTGCACCGCGTGGGGCATCCCGAGCTACTCGCTGTTCGGCTGGCAGCGCCCCTGCTACCTCATGAACGACGGGTACGCGAGCACGTACAAGGAGCTCGTCGAGGAGACCGACTGGGACGCGTACGGCCGGGGCAAGGACCCGCGCTGCGAGAACTGCATGGCCCACTGCGGCTACGAGCCCAGCGCGGTGCTCGCGACCACGAGCTCGCTGCGGGAGTCGATCCGGGCCGCCGTCAGCTGACCGGGTCGGCGGTGGCGGGACCATCGGCGTACGGGTGATCGCCCTGGGCGACCGCCCGTTTCGTCGGTATCGTTCCCGCCACCGGCCGTACCGCGGGAGGAGCTGCATGTCGATCCAGCTGCCAGGGTTCCTGAGCGAGGTGCTGGGGCTCGTCGGTGTGAAGTGGCCCGACATCGAGGAGGACGACCTCCGCTCGGTGGGGACCCTGCTCGACCAGCTCACCGGCAACGTCCGCGACCACCGCGACAGCGTCACCGGGCAGCTGCAGGCGACCGGCAGCATGACGTCGGCGACCTCCTTCGACGCCCTGGTGGAGCACTGGTCGCAGGTCGGCCACGGCCCGCTGGAGAGCTCGCTCGGGGTCATCGAGGACATCAGCCAGGGGCTGCACATCGCCGCCGACCTGGTCGTCGTGTGCAAGGTCGGGGTCATCGGCGAGCTGACCCGGCTGCAGGCCGAGATCGCGGCGGCCGAGGCGTCGCTGTTCGGAGCCGCCGCGATCCCCGGTCTCGTCGCCGCGTCACGGGTGATCATCGGACGGCTGATCCAGATCCTCGAGGCCGAGGCGATCAGCAAGATCACCAACGAGCTGTTCGGGAAGCTCATCGACGAGGTCGAGAGCGGCGTGCAGAACATGGTCTACAGGGGCGTCACGGGGCTGGTCCATGTCTGACAACCTCATCGTGAGCGTGCAGCAGATGCACGACACCACCAACGTGCTCTCCGACCTGACGAGCCGGCTGCAGGGCCAGGGCGCGACGGCCAGCGGGCAGGTCTCGGAGAAGCGGCTCGCCGGCGAGGCGTACGCCTTCATCGCCAAGATCGTCGAGACCGGGGCGATGCGCGCGATCTCCGCCATCGTCGACGGCACGGGACAGGTCACCGACGCCGTCGGCAGCTACGCCTCGACCATCGCCGACACCGTCCAGCAGGCCGACGAGACGCTGGCGACGGCGGGCGCCGAGGACCTGGTCACGACCCCGGTCGAGACCTGGACCTCCGGTGCGGTCGGCGACGTCGACCTCGGTGCGGGCCTGGTGTCGAGCATCGACGCGGCCATCGCGCCGGGCATCGACGAGGTCACGCAGTTCCTCGCCCCGGGAGCGGTCGGCGGCATCAGCGAGCCGGGGCGGCTCGCCGACCAGGTCGTGGCCGACGGCTTCGACGTCGCGGCGGTGGTCGGTGCCATCGCGGGCGGTGTGGGCGGCATCGGCGGCGTCGGAGGCGTCGACGGGGTCGACGGCGTGGCTGGAGATGACGGGCTCCTCACCGGCGGCGTCGGCGGCGCCGCGGTC